>JALVDO010000068.1 GCA_027008975.1 Saprospiraceae bacterium
CCGTCACATCCTGTGTACAATCCGGATTCTCATCATCGACAATCGTTATTATAAAGACTTGTCCGTTGGAAGGATAGCTTTGCGCTAATTGTACATCCGTACCGTATTCTCCCTGTCCGTGTCCATCCAATGTATGCCATGATGTTCCCGCTCCTTCGTGTTGTACGTTCAGCGTCACAAAGAACTGTCCTGCATTTTCTTCATCACAATCAGATGAAACTACAGTCGCTCCCGTAATTTCACATGCTCCTCCAGAGCAAGGTTCAGTCGTGTGAAGTGCCAATGTCGTACTACAAGCTGAATTACTACAATCGAATATTGTAATAAAGTAATCCGAATCATTTGCAGGTAAGATGATAGTCGCAATACCATAAGAAGCCGTTAATCCTAAATCTGTCAACCAACAGCCACTCGTCTGATACCCTTCTATATTCACAGTAAACCTCGTCACATCATCATCAGGTGTCTCTGTTCCCCTATCATCGCAATCGACAGACAGTACTTCATAAGTAATATCGCAAGGAATACATGGTTCCGGTGATACAACATCAAACTCTGTTCTACAGCTATTATCTGCCATATCAGCAATAACAATATGCTGGTTCTCTCCAATTGGATATGGCCCAAATTGGGTTTCTTCTCCATACATTCCACTGTTAGATTGTCCTCCAACCTCATGCCACCCCAAATCACTGTATCTATTAATACCTATAATCGTTGCAGTAAATGTATAAGTATTATCATCCGGATTACAAACCGGCTCGTTGACAATCACATAATCTATCGCACATCTATCGCAAGCTTCCGGTGAATTGACTTCAACACAAGCACTACATCCGGCATCCGACAAATCATGCACGCATAGGCTATACGAAGAACCAATTGGCACATCATCAATAAATTGCGTCGTTCCATAAGTGTAGGTCGTAGCCTCATCACCATCTATTAGATAATGACCACTCGTATTCAAGCCCGTAACAGTGTATATAATAAAGTACGTATCGTCGCTTGGATCAGATGGTGTACCCTTATCATCACACACTCTATCTACAATATCGATGCTTATTTCACAGGCATCAGAGCATGGACCCTCCGGCGCAACTGCAGTAATAAATGTTGTACAATCACCATTGGCATTATCCGTAAATGTAATGGTCACATCAGTAATATCAAATGAATATTCACCATTCACACCAATCTCAACCTCTCCATAACCTCCGGTAAACATATTTCCGTGATTATCGAAAGCCGTCCAGCCGTCTCCTGTATTATCACCCGTTATAATAACCGGAATAATCCAGTAGTCATCTGAAGCATCAGATGGTGTACCATTTGGATCACAATAAGTATTTCCGCCCGGTATAGCCGTTATTGCGCAAGCTCCAGAACATCCATCCAGTGGTGGCTCTACCGAAACAGTTGTTACACAATCAGGATTATCGGCATCTCTGATAACAATCGTCACAGGAGAGCTTGTAGGAATTGGATAAGGTCCAAATGATTCTTCAACACCATACGTACCTGAAACAGACGGCTGATTTGGAATATCAGCAATCCATCCGTTTTGCCCTGCATTATTCTCTGCTGTTACGGTAATACTGAATGTATAGGTGTCATCAGAATTGTCACTCAAAGTTCCACTATCATCACAATCAACATCCCCTGTTACTGTCGCTGATATATCACATGCATCCGAGCAGGTAGCCGGCGGTGCTACCGTAATAGACGCTTCACCACAACCCGCATCCGCAAAGGTCACCGTTACTGCTCCATCGGCAATATCGAATGGACCGTAATCCACTGCTTGAGGATAACCTCCATCATTTCCAAAATTATCAGTCCAGCTATCTGCACCATTTCCACCTGAAATATTGATGGTAAAGTAGAATACATCATCATCAGGATTAGCAGACGTACCGTTGTCATCACAAATCGTATTATCAACATTCTCCTCTAATGTTATGAAGCACTCTTCGGAGCATCCCTCCAACGGTGGCATAAACTCAACCTCGTAAGAACAATCAGGATGCTGATCATCTGTAACGACAAGCGTAACCGGACCTCCTATCGGCTCATTATTCTCATCGAAAATTGGTAGAGGAATGGAGACCTCTTCTCTTCCAGTTCCGTATCCATCCCCGTGGACAACCGGGTTACCGTCAATGGTTCCCGTCCATGAAGTACCGTTGATACCAAAGACAGTTACTTCAAAAGTATAAACATCATCATACGGACTTCCTTCCGTACCATTTGTATCACAAGTGATGTTATCTACAAGTACATTATCAATGATACAATCATCCGGCACGCAATCTGTCGTACCAATGTAAGAGACATCGTCTCTACATTGTGACCCACTTACAAGGAATACCGAGAAGCTAAAGTCAGAACCGGAATCAAATGGCCCAATTTGATAAATGGTATCCAATTTTCCACCTGCGATAATATCCGGCGCATCGCTTGTCCACATGGTCTCATTTCCGACACCAAATCCATGCACCACAAAATCGACATAGTACGTATCATCGGAGCCGTCAGACGGTGTACCGTTATCATCACAAACCTCATTCAGCACGACAGCTTCCAAATCACACAAGACGTGAATAATAACACCATCACCATCATCCTCATCATCGCCATCATCCTCGAAGTCACCATCGCCGTCCGTATCAACCGGCGTATCCGGCGTAGAGTCTATATCATCCTCATTTGTCGTGATGACGTTTGCAAGGTTGAAGTAATCTCCTTCGTCATTAACTATTACCGTGATTTCGAGTGTAACCGTCTGTCCGGCAGCAATATCTCCAATCATCCATTCACCTGAGTCATGGTCATACGAACCATCTCCTACATGGCTGACATAAGCAAATCCACTTTCCAATTGATCAAAGACCGTCACGCCGGTTGCGTTACTTGGTCCCTGATTAGTCACCTCTATGGTAAAGGTAATCTCTTCACCTGCACTCGCCGTCACCGTACTCGCTGTCTTATCTAGTTCTAAGTCAACAACAGGATTTGGATCAATTTCGACACAATCCTCATCATCTTCTCCCTGACCGATGCCATTACCCGGTGTTGAATCAATATCATCACCTTGTACAGAGGTTACTTCCGCACAGTTGGTATAGTCACCTGCCGCCAATACCAGTGCTGTAATATCTATGGTAACAGTTTCTCCTACACCGACATCTCCTACTGTCCACAGTCCGGTATTTTCATTGTAACTTCCCGTACCATCAGCACCTACGAATTGTAATCCGGATGGCAATTGATCAGTCACCATCGCATTAATTGCAGGTGCTGGTCCGTCATTGTACAATGACAAAGTGTAGACGACCGTTGAGCCAACATTTGGTGTCGCATTATCAACCGTCTTCTCTAATTCTAAGTCAATCTGAGTTATCGGTTCAACTTCCATACAATCATCATCATCCTCGCCCGTTCCAATACCATTGCCCGGTGTTGAATCACTGTCATCTTCGTTGGCGGCAATTACTTCAGCGCAATTAGTATAATTACCCGAAGTTAAAACCATCACCCTTATGCGTAGGACAGCAGATTCACCGGCAGGAATAGTACCTATAGTCCATATTCCCGTGTTCCAGTTGTAAGATCCGTCTCCCGTCTGATTAGCGTAAGAGAAACCACTTGGAAGTAAGTCTGAAACCACGACTCCCGTCGCATCACTTGGTCCATCATTATGAACGGTGACGGTAAACCAAATCAAATCACCATAGAGTGGCGTCGGATTATCTACTGTCTTCGTCAATGATAAATCAATGAGTGCGTTTACATCAATAATATCGATATCGTGATCATCTTCATCTCCACCTGTGTTGTCAATAACATCATCAACAACAATATCATTCGTATCATCTGTATCCGGTGTACTATCAACATCAGGATAATGAGGGACATTGTCCCCTCCTGTTATTTCACCGGCATTCATAAATTCTCCTCCCGCAAAATTTGGACTCACCTGAATGGTAATGTTCAACGTAACCATATCACCCGCAGGGATGCTTGCAATAGTTTGTGAAGCTAAATTACCAGCAACTGTCCATCCACCACTAACATAAATCATGTCAGAAGATAAATAATCCGTAACAACAACATCCGTCGCATCTAATGTACCCTGATTGAATATCTCAAACTGGTATGTTATCTGCCCACCCGGAATATACGGTGGCTGTGAGACAACCTGCTTACGCAATGCTAAGTCATACGTTTGCTCGACATCAATCGTCACTTCATCCTCATCGTCATCATCTCCATTGCCGTCTCCGTCTTCATCTACCGTAGCACCCGTTGTTGGGTCGGAATCTACATCATCTCCATCGTCTACTGTAATCTCTGCTCCGTTGGTCAGGGTGATACCCTGATAATCGCTATCTATCTGGAGTTCGACTGTAAGCGTAACACTTGTACCATTCTCAATAAATGGAATAACCTGCGTAGCATCACTTCCTACCTGTGTCCATCCTCCTGTGTTAACGAGTGTAGCACCGACTGGAAGATGTTCAGTCACTTCGATGTTATTTGCATTCAAGGTTCCCTGATTGGTCACAATAATATCATAAGTAACTGTACTTCCCTGACTGTATGGTCCAGTCGACGTCACGACCTTAGATAGTGCTAAGTCATACGTTTGAGTGATTTGAATAATCTCAATATCGTGATCATCCTCATCGCCACCCGTATTATCTATCACATCATCTACTACTACATCATTACCCGGATTTGTATCCTCTACAGAGTCATCATCCGATTGGTTCAAGGCGTTATCCGAGCTGGTAATCTCTCCTGCATTTTGGATAGAACTTCCCTGATAGCCTTGATTAATATCGAAGCTGATGGTTACCGTCGTACTCTGTCCGGCGCCGAGGCTTGCAATCGTTCTTGTTGCATTGCTGCCCGCCGCTGTCCAGTTTGCATCATTCAAGGTCAAGCCCGCTGGGATGTAATCCGTAATCACGATATTCGTCGCATCTAATGTACCCTGGTTGTATACTTCATATGTGAAGGTTACATTGCCACCAGGTACGAAGTTGCCCGTTGCATTTGTCTTACGCAAGGCCAAATCGAAGGTCTGCGTAATCGTGATTTGCTCGATGTCGTGGTCGTCTTCGTCTCCGCCTGTATTGTCAATCACGTCGTCCACTACCGTATCGTTTGTATTATCCGTATCCGGTGTACTATCTACATCAGGCTGTCCCAGTGCATTGTCTGCGCTGCTGATCTCTC
>JALVDO010000069.1 GCA_027008975.1 Saprospiraceae bacterium
CCAGCTTTGATATTTGAAAAATTCGTCCATGTATCGCATGGGAATACCAACAACGGTTGTGTCCTCCTCTGCGGTAGTGCGAATGTCACTTTTCTTATTCATCATGCAACAGGTGAAAGACATAGAGCAGGTCTGCCCGACTTCGAGATAGTAGAGGAAAAGCTCGTGTCCTTCGTCGCCCTCGCGAGACACTTTGATAACACCATCGATGATAAGCGGGACGTAACGCACGTAGGAGCCATAATCCAAGATAATATCTCCCTTTTTGAAGTACATTAGCTTTCCTACCTGAGCAATCTCTTCCTGCAATTCACGCTCGGCAATCTGAGGATGTTTTTGTTGAATAAAGTCTAAGATTATAGGATCCATTTATTATTTTTTAACTACTTACTAGTACATCATTTTTTGTCTAGAAATGGGCATCTGTAAGTAATTATCTTTTTTGATTTAAGAACAAGGAACCAAAAGAATATCGAACAAGGAACACCGATTTTAGATTTCAGATATACTAATTCGTTTTAAAATCAAAATTCATTTTGTTTAAAACTTCTAAAATCGGCGTTCGTTAATCGGTGTTCGATATTCAATTTCTTACTCATTATCATCTCGGCAGTTCTTACTTTTTGAATTAAATCATAAGGTGATAAATATTTACCATTATTTTTTAACAGCCCCGGGGTCGTATTTTACATTGGCATGAATCCAGATGGAACGAGAAATCCTGAATATCCACACAAAAAAAATGGCAATAACAGAAACCAACGATATGTAAATAGTCGTTTTGCTCCAGTCCAAAACCACATAACCAATGAGTACGAAAGCCAAACAGAAAAATCCCATAAAAATATAGGAGATGAACATGGCTCCGTAATAAAACCCCGGCTCCGGTAGAAAATTCTGATGACAAACCGGACATTCTTTTGGCATATCAAAGGGCTTTTTGAAGGAAAAAGTTTTTGTTTCAAACAAATCCCCCTGCCTGCACCGCGGACACTTCATGGTAATAATACTCTTTGCAAGTGACGTTTCTTTCAATTGTTCCATTTTTACTAGTAGTTGTGCTTTATTGTGACAATCGGTGCAAAGGTACGAAATTCCCACGGGCTATCAAAATGATTTAACGATAGTACCTCACATTACTGCTCGCTGCGACCTGTGGTCGCAATGCGAATATTGACGTAGGATTTCAGCCTACTGTTACTGTGTATAGATAGTTAGAATCCACCTTTTCAGTACCCGAAAATTAAGACAAAATTACAAAAAAACGCACTAAACCATAGGTTAAAAACCTAAACCTTAGTGCGGTTGGCGACTGCAAGTCGCACCGAGCAGGTCGTCATCGGCATTCAGCCTTTTAAACAATTATTCCTATGTGATTGTTATCACAATTTCACTCATTGCAAACCCTTACTTTTGCAATATCATTAAAAACGAACAAAATGGCAAAAAAAGTTTCTTTCAAAGATATCATCAACGGGAATACTCCCGTTTTAGTTGATTTCTCAGCGGAATGGTGCGGCCCTTGCAAAGCAATGGCACCCATATTAAGAGAGGTAGCAGGAAAAATAAAAGGAAGAGCTAAAATTATCAAAATTGATGTTGACAAAAACCCTGCTTTAGCATCCAAAATGGGTATCAGGGGTGTCCCTACTTTTATGCTTTTTAAGAACGGCAAGACGAAATGGCAACAGTCAGGAATGGTTTCTGCCCAACAACTGGTAAAAATTATTGAGAATGAAATAGATTGAAAATAACTACTTTAGATTTAGATACCGGTGGGAAATTTTCTCACCAAGATTAAAAGCTTCAGAAGGTTTTTTGGTGTTTTTTTTAAAAAAAATTGCTAATTGTCCGAAAGGACGCTCAAACAAATAAGCAACACGCCAAATTTCCATTCTGAGGCTTTTTTTAAACTTAGTACTACTTAGGCTAATAATAAAACATAAAATCGAACAAAAATGTCAACTTTAAAATTTGATCTCATCGTTATCGGTGCAGGACCGGGAGGTATTGAAGCTGCTCTTTACGCAGCCAAAAGAAATATTAAAACAGCCATCATTTCAGCTACCAAAATAGGTGGGCGTGCGACATGGGGAAGTCTCATTCCCTCCAAAGTCTGGCTAGCATCTGCCGAGAATGCCCAATCAATCATCAACGCCTCTACTTTTGGATTTCAGAATAAGGAAACACCGGTACTCAATATGGATGTGCTCCGATCCCGGATAAAAACGCAAAGCAGCAAAGCTGCTCAACTATATGAAAATCGACTAGTCGAAGCCAATGTCGATGTGTTTTATGGAATGGCGAAGGTGACGGGCGACAAGACGGTTATTATTGAGAAAGAAGGAAAGGAAACGGTAGTTGCCTCAGCGAAACACTTAATTATCTCCTCGGGTTCTGCCCCGATTTTCTTCCCGAACATCAAACCAAACAAAGACCATATCATCGCGCCTAAAATTGCTCCCGGCATTGAGAAAATTCCCGATTCTATCCTGATAGCCGGAGGAGGTGTGACCGGTACGGAGTTTGCTTTTGCTTTCGCAGCGCTGGGTAGTCAGGTAACCATCGTTCAGGCGCAGAACCAATTATTGCCACGTCTGGATGCAGCTATTTGTCAGCGATATGAGACCCATTTGCGAGAAGCATTTAACATTAATATTATTGTGGATACAAAGGTGTCCGCTATGAAGCAAATAGGACAAAAAGTCGTCACTACACTCGACAGTGGCGAGGTAATCGAATCTGAATACGGTTTTATTTCTATCGGGCGCAAAGCTGATTTATCCTTTTTAGAAAATCCTTCCGACCTCCTTTTGACACCTGATAATATGGTACAAATTGATGAGTATTGTAGAACTTCTCAAAAGGGAATCTATGCCATTGGCGACCTAACAGGTGCACCAATGACTGCCAACAAAGCAACTATGCAAGCGAGAATTGCAGTATCTCATATCCTTCATGGTGCCGAAAGCACCCTCCTTCCCGCTCACAATATTGAAGCGGTCTATAGCGAGCCGCCCGTTGCCTCCATTGGTAATATGAATGAAGAAGAGCACGCTGAATTTATATCCAAATCGCTCAATCAATTGGTCAAACCCAATATTTGGAATGAAGCTGCAGGCTTTCTGAAAATAAAAATAGATACCCGCTCAGGTCTTTTCAAAGGCGCTGCGGGTTACGGCAAAAACATGCCCGAAATCATGGCGATAATTCAGACAGCTATGAATAACGACATTGCTTATCGAGATATTTACAAAATCCCCTTTGCACACCCAACCTTTAGTGAGATATTGTCTTTTTAAGCACTAGTAGTTGTTAACAATTGTTAAATATTCATTATAATTTTAATTTGTAGTAACGAATGTGGATATTTGCGCCCCGTCTGAGGAATAAAATTGATCCCAAGGGCGGCAATTTGGTAAAGGTGGGCATGATTTGTCATCAAAAAAGTGATATTAATGCAATAAACATCAAAAAAACAACATTTTTATCTTAAAATAATTCGTTTTGTCTGATGTTTATAGAAGTGACATGCTATATTTGACCTGCCTAAAACACGAGATAGCTTGCGATAAAAGAGATTGACTAAAGCAACATTCTACGAGAGGAAACCCTAGTTGCTGCGATATGGCAGTCTTTTTAATCAAACCGAATATCATTGATTCAGAAACGTGGTATTTGGATTTTTTGGCTTAACTAACACTCATGAGAAAAGAGAAATTTTACTATAATCCTCAAACCCTTAAATACGAAAAGTTTGTAGAACCTCTAAGCAGTAAACTTTTAAAGGTTTTTGGAGTTATCAGCGGTATGATAATTATGTCTGCTTTTCTGATGGTTTCAATCAACCGCTATTTTCCCACTTTTGCAGAAAAGGAATTAATTTCGGAGAACAATCAGTTGGCTTCTCAAATTAAATACCTTGAATCCGAAATTGACAACATTACCAAAGTATTAAATGATGTTGAAGAGCGCCACAACTACGCTCATCGACTGATTTATGGTATGGAGCCCATTGATAAAAACGTTTGGGAAGGTGGTATTGGAGGCCATGACAAATACAAGAATTTGAGACAATTGAAATACACCGGAAAACAATTGGTGGAAGTCAATGAAAAAATGGACAAATTAAAGCAGAAGCTGGATGTCTATAATTCTTCCTTGAACGATGTCATTGCCAAGGCGAAAGAGAAGGAGGAAATGTTTGCGCACATTCCTTCTATCAAGCCAGTTAGAAGTGACAAATTAGCGAGGGGTGTCAATCTACTCTCCGGCTTTGGAATGCGACTACACCCTATCCACCATGTCATGAAGATGCACAAGGGAATCGACTTTACCGCTCCTAGAGGAACGCCTATTCAAGCGACCGGAGATGGTGTTGTCATTGCTGCAGGAAGGGGACGGGGATATGGTAATCGCGTGAAAATAGACCACGGCTACGGTTATGTCACTCAATATGCTCACATGAGTAGGATTGATGTCAAAGTGGGGCAAAAGGTAAAAAGAGGAGAGCAAATTGGTCTGGTAGGAAGTACCGGAGCATCAACTGCTCCGCACTGCCACTATGAGGTTATCAAAAATGGTAATGCTATCAACCCAATCCAATTCGTTTCTGATGGACTGACACCAAAAGAATATCAACAATTGGTCAATGCAGCTCAGGCTGACGGTCAATCTATGGATTAGGAAGGGACTATAAAAAATAAAAATGAGTAAATCTACTGTTAAAGACTTCCTAATCGGGAGTCTTTTTTTTGTCATCACCATCATTCTATTTTTAGGATTTATCGACAAGCAAGATGCAGCGTTTCAGGGTGTTTCTACCAACCCTGGTCAAAGGGACACCATCCCTCCTACGAGAGTCATCACCAAAGAGCCGGAGGCGAAGACAAAAACCATTAATATCATTGGCGTGGGTGACATGATGCTCGGCACCAATTATCCCTCCAAGTCCTACCTGCCACCCAAAGGAGGTAGTACCATGCTTGCCGACGTAGCTGATATATTGCGTAGCGCCGACATCACCTTCGGCAATCTGGAGGGGACTATTCTCAATAAAGGGGGTATTGCCAAGAGGTGCGGCAACCCAAAAGCCTGTTATGTATTTCGTTCGCCCGAATCCTACGTTAAACACTTCTCCAATGCCGGCTTTGACTTTCTGAGTATTGCCAATAATCACAGTGGCGACTTCGGTGCAACAGGCAGAAAAAAAACAAAAGAACTATTGCGTCGGGAAGGT
>JALVDO010000070.1 GCA_027008975.1 Saprospiraceae bacterium
TATTCAAAGCCTTCCTGATTACCGGAGGGGACGTTATTGATAAAAGCAGCCACCACTTCACCGCAACCTTCCGTATTGGAAACGGTAAATCCATCTGTAGTCACCGTATTTGGCAAAATGGTTATTTGGAAGCTAAAGGAGGTCGTTTGATTCAAAAACAAAATCTGAGCGGAAAGCACCACATCGACCTCAAAGGTGCCGTACTCCTCCGGTGTTCCACATATTTTCACACAACCATCTGTCTGCCCAGCAGCAATATCGAAGGTCGATTGATTGGTCTCCCAAGACAATCCAAAGGGAAGATTCTCTACGGAAGTAATTGTAATGGCGTCGATGTCAATACCTGCCGGCGTTTCCGGATCAACATCGTGAACGGGATTGGTAGTGATGGGCAAACGGAAAGAAATATCCTCATCGTAAGGTGCGAACAGCATCCCATCGGGTGCTTCCTCCAAAAAGATAGTGTCTAAAGGAAGCGCCGGTAAACTTACGGTACAGCCCGGACAGCCCGTCTGTGCGAAAATGGTAGCGGGCAATAAAAACAATAGTAAGATAAATGTGTATAAGTTTCTCATCATAGAATATTTTGTAGGGCGCACGCCCTATTTTTAAACAACTTTTAACAAAAAACAGACGCCCGAAGCAAAATGCTCCGACCGTCTGTTCAAAGGGCAATGAATGATTTTTTTCGTAAAACAGTAATGTGTTGACGCGGGGTTTATCCCCATGTCGGTCAATTTATTGGCGGGCAACCAATAACTTGCCTGAAACGGCATCTTTGCCTTTGCGCAAAGTATAAATATACATACCTGATGACAAACCTGAGGCATCAAAAGAAATGGTATTCTTGCCGATAAACGTATTGATTTTTTTGTTCATCACCTCTTTACCGAGGAAATCGTGAATCGTAAAATCAAATAATCCACTTTCCTCCGTAGTAATAACAAATTCTGTGTAACCGTCAGTTGGATTTGGGCTATTGACAATGGAGAAATTTACATCTACAGGAGCATCTATAACATCTACAATTGTGCAATTCGGAGATCCTTCAGGTTGAATAAACAAGAAATAATTGCCATCAACAACGGCTCCCGGCAACACTTGAGGAATATTTAGCCCGGCTACATTCAATGTAGCACTCATCGTCAGGTCGTACTGTCCTATCTCATCCTCGGTGGCTGTCCCATAAATAACCAGGCATCCTGTTGTGTCTCCAAGGAATTGGCAATTAGGCGGATTGCAGACATAACCAAAAGACGCAGGGAGGTTGTTAATCCCACCACTCTCGGCAATCGCAACATAACTCAGATTCAAAGTATTTCCGTTGAATTCGTAAGTAGCGGGGATGTTAAAGTTCAAAACGGTCTCGAAATAACCATTTACACAAGCAGTATCCTGAATGCCATCCGTTGGAAAAGCATCGGTGTATGGCAGTGGAGAAATAACCACGGAGTCGGGTAAAGTCGGATCCGGCTCACACGATTGAGCATTTACAATAGAAGTGGTAAATGCCATCATCATAAAAAGTAAAAAAAATCTATTCATTGAATATTTTTTGATTAACACTAATAAAATTTTACGCAAGTTATAACTTTTTATCCGATTGGTTTAGTACGTGAGCTATATTTTTTTTCGTAGTAAAGATTTCAAATTCGGAAAGCTTACCCCCCGAATTACAAAGCTTTCAGGTGACTATTTACCACAGTCACATGAATTTTTTCTATAGCCCCCCGAAATGGACATTAAACAACTTCACCACACATTCTCTCGTTTTTATTACCGAATTTTCAAAAAAAGTCCTAAGTTTGCGCCAAGCAACGACTCTCAATCGATTCTCTCCTATTAGATTTGTCCCAACAAAAATTATTATTTATGAATATCAAGAAGTATAGCTTAACTACTTTGCTATTAATGTTATTATTGTCATTTGGCTACAGCCAAAATGGCGTATTGAAGGGGTTAATCACGGATAAAGAGACCAAAGAACCCCTCATCGGTGCCACTATCAAAGCGGACGAAAACCTAGGAACGGCAACCGATTACAATGGGGCTTTTGAATGGTCGCTACCCGCAGGAAATTACGAACTCACCATTAGCTATATCGGGTATAAACCCCAATCAAAGAACGTAACCATTCGCAATAGCGAGGTCACTGAAATTGAAATCAGCCTCTCTCCCGATGTCGCCATATTGGAAACGGCAACCGTCACCAGCGGGAAATTTGAAAAGCCACTTGGCGAAGTGACGGTCTCTCTCGAAGTGATGAAGCCCGAGTTAATCGAATCGACCAGCAAGTCAACACTTGATGCTGTATTGGAAAAGATACCCGGCGTCACCATCATCGACGGGCAGGCAAACATCAGAGGAGGCTCCGGTTACTCTCAGGGAGCCGGCAGTAGAGTATTGTTATTAATGGATGACGTCCCAATTCTACAGGCAGATGCCGGATTTCCCAATTGGGATGACATTCCGGTAGAAAATATCGGGCAGGTAGAGGTCGTCAAAGGTGCAGCCTCTGCCCTGTATGGCTCTTCCGCTCTCAACGGCATCATCAATGTACGGACTGCTTACGCAAAATCCGAACCGGAGACGAAAGTAGCGACATACTATACCTCCTACCTGGCACCTACCGACAAACGACTGCAATGGTGGGCGCAGCCTGAAAAGACAGATACACTTAGCAAATGGAGACAACACCCTCAGGAGATTGCGGCCTCCTTTTCGCACAAGCAAAAATTTGGTAAAACAGACTTTGTCTTCGGTAGCTTTTACCGCAATCTCAGCAGTTACCGGAAGGATACCTACAATGAATATGGCAGGGCAAATATCTCTCTCAAACATCGGGTAAACGACCAATTGACATTGGGTTTTAATACCAATTTTAATACGGGAAAGTCCGGCTCCTTCATCTACTGGAAATCCGACACGCTGGCTTATGAAGGACGGGAATCTACCATTAGCCACCGAAGTAGAATACGTTACAATATCGACCCCTCTATCACTTATTACGACAACGGCAGCAACCGGCACCGACTGACCGGGAGGTATTATCATGTCAAAAATAAAAACGATAGCAATCAGGGGACAAGTTCTGACTTATTCTATGCGGAATACCAATTTCAGCGAAAATTTGAGCAGCAAAATTTGGTCACCAGCTTTGGATTAGTCGGCTCCGGCACCAGTATCGACGCGGAGCTTTATGGCGACACAACTTTTACCTCTCGAAATATGGCTGCCTACATTCAACTGGATAAAAAATTCTTCAACCGGCTAAATGTCTCACTCGGTGCCAGATACGAGTACAATGTATTGAGGAACCCCGGATTTGAGTACGCTCAGGGAGTTGTCAAGCCTTCAGATGAAAAAGAGTCCTTGCCCGTATTTCGTCTCGGCCTGAATTACCGGATAGGAAAAGCCACCTATCTACGGTCATCAATAGGTCAGGGGTATCGCTTCCCAACCGTGGCAGAGAAGTATATTTTCACTGATGTTGGAGGCTTTTTTATCGTTCCCAATCCGACGCTCACATCAGAGACGGGATGGAGTGGAGAGTTGGGCATCAAACAAGGGTTTCGCATCAGTTCTTTTGAAGGATTCATCGACCTGTCCGCTTTTGTGATGGAGTATCAAAACATGATGGAATTCAGCTTTGTAGGTACCGCTTTCCAAGCTATAAACATTGGTGATACCAGCATCAAAGGATTGGAGGCTACCGTCGCAGGAAAGGGAAAGATTGGGAAAATAGAGGTGGAGACATTGATGGGGTTCACTACCATCGACCCGAGATTTCTCACCTTTGACGCTACCCCTATACAGCCGGGTACAGAACCGACCGTCGGACAGATAAATGCCAACAACTCCTCTAGCGAAACGAATATTTTAAAATACCGTTCCAAGAACACTTTCAAGTTAGACATTCAGGCGAAATACAAGAAATTAACCCTTGGATTGGAAGGTTTGAGAAACAGCCGAGTAGAAGCGATAGACAAGATATTTAACATCATTGTCCCTCAATTGCAACAGTTCAGAGAAGACCACAAAAATGGTTATTCGGTATGGACAGCGAGAGCCTCTTATCAATTCAACAGTCACTTCAAGACAAGTGTTCTATTCGGCAATATAACCAATGAGGTTTACAGCAAACGCCCGGGGTTATTGGAAGCACCCCGAAGCATTACGGTACGAGTGGATTATGCTTTTTGAGGATAATGGGATTCTCTGTTGGGGATGCGAGTGTTTACTCTTTTATTATTTTCAGTCCTTTTGAATATCTATTTTTGCTATATAATTGAACAAAATATATCCCTTTCGGGAAATTTGAAATATCGATCTCGTTATTGGTTATGCCCGCTTTTTTAAGAAGTTGCCCGAAAGATGAGAAGACTTGATACTGATGTATCTCACCACCGTTTCTCAACCGTAAGGAACCCTTTGTCGGGTTTGGGAATAATAAATCGTCTTTATTTTCAATATGTCCGGTGCTTAGAGGATTGTTTTCCCCTACAAAAACGGTTACTGAATAGGGCGAAAGCGTAAAGTTTCCATGGTTTAATTCCCCCCAACTCTTAATATCAGAAAGATAACTATGATAGACGTCCCATAAATATCTATGAAGGGTATCAGGTGTGAAACCATTGATATGAAGTGTGATATTTTGCTCGGAATCTGTCCGATTGATTAGACAAAAAGAATAGTCACCAGTGATTGTGTTTTTGGTTGCATAAATTAAAATTTTTGAATTGTCACTTGAGTTGCTCTGTACCATTTCCCCATGAAAGTAGGTATTCATAATTTCATAGAAATAAGCGTTGTCAATCAAATTATCATCCTCTACAATTGACATATCCGAATATGGAGCCACATTCCAATAACAAGTTGCATCTATTCCTGACTTTATGCTTTGCGTCAAAATAATAGCATCGTATACAACACCTTTGTACGTCTGTATGTCGGGACATCCTTGATAAGATAAGTTGTATTCTGTCAAGAAAATAGGCAAACGAGTTGGATCCGATATATCATTAATGTTTTGTCGTAATAAAGCCAAATCTGATATAGCATCTTGGGCATTATCATATATTTCTTGTAAGCTATTCGTGCAATCACCGGCGTAGGTATGGCAAGAAATAAAATCCATTTCGGGTGTTATTTGCAGCAATTGTGTTAGGTAGTCAATATTGACCCAAGCTGCTGCCGATCCTCCTACTTGTATGGTTGGGTCAACACTCTTCATTG
>JALVDO010000071.1 GCA_027008975.1 Saprospiraceae bacterium
CAAAGTAGGATGAATATCCATTTCAAAGAAATTCCAGCCGTCCCAAATATCAAAATTATACAACAAACTATGCTCAAAAAGCAATCGCAACTGAAAAGCCCAAAACTGAATGACATGGCGACGGCGGATGCGATAACCGTATTCCAAAAGCGGTAGTGCCGCCTGTTGTGCCATCAGGGTATCATCGGTGGGTGTGGCTGCTCTCTCTGCTTCGTAATATTCGTGGAAAAGAATGGCATAATGCACATAGGCATACATATCCTCCACACGCTTGTATTCCGGCGTACCGGGCTGTACTAAATCGAACGCCTGCTGCACTAGTTTTAGCCATCGGTTTATCTTGAGGTAGGTATTCTCTGAACGCAAGCGAGAAGGGTCATTTTCCCAGTTTTCGTACAATGCTTTCATGGGAGGAGCTGCTGCGCCAAAGGCTGATTCTATCCAGTCGTTATAGAGGCTGTCGGCATTGGCGTGGATGTCCCACAAGAGCTTGCGGGCGACGTAGTACGACGGTCCGCCCCGCATCCAGTTGGCTTGTGACTCGGCGGTAAATGACCGGACGTGCCACTCATTGTAAATAAAAGGGAGGTGCTTTTTGAGATATTTCAGTGATACCCGTCCCTGCCCCAGGGGCAATCCCATATCCCACTGATATTCTCCCAAATAATCGTAGATGCCAAAATTTTGTAGTCCGGCGTTTTTCCAGCCTGTTGCAATCTGATTAAAGCTCAAATTACTATTATTGAATGCCAATGCCATTTGTCCGTATAGATTAGGGGAAACGGTTGTATTGAGCGGTGGCACAAGATGCGAGGGATAAATATAAATGGAAGCCTGAGCACCGGGAATGGATTGAGCCAGATTATCCGCCACATAATTGGCGATGTGTAGTACCTGATCCGCTCCATTGCCCAGTGCCAACGCGTCCGGATGATAGGATATGTCACTTCCGTCGTTAGGCTCAATGGTAATCATAAATTCTTTGGGATTTTCTTCCCTGTACATATTCAGCCACTCGATGCGGTTCTCGAGCATAAGCTGTGCCAGATTGAGGTTGCTGTATTCGAGGTTGATACCATCTCCATTGGCACCATTGTCGATATATTCCTGCCAGGTATAAAGCGTGCCATCTTCTTTGGTGGCGAAATATTCGGGGTGAGCCTGAAATTCATCGGGGTCGGCGGCCAAGTCATCCTGATAAGAGTGCCCAACGGCAAAAGTCGCAGGATAAGCATCCCCTTGTTGGGTGATGATGCTGCCCTGTTGCGTAGCCCGAAAAAAGAACTCCCGGTCTCTTGCATTTTTTGAAAGTATGGGACCGAATCCATCGCCATCACCATTGGCGTACCAAAGGTTGCGTGAAATAAAATCCGGCTCGTCAAATTTCTTCTTTGTGAATGCCCAGTTGGGATTGTTAGGAATAATCGTCCAGTCGGGAGAGGGCGTGAGGAATTTACAGCCTAACTGCTTGATAAAATCAAACATACCGTGTTCGACACCGATGCGTTCATTACCGATTATAATCACCCGATTGCTATTCACATCGGAGAGAAATGCTTCGCCATTCATAGCAGATAGGGTCGCATCATCCGTAGTGGATAGCACCGTCGTATTAGGACGTATTGCCAGTAAAATACCGCTACCGTCATAGCTCCCCGTGGTATTGACGGAATAGGTGTTTCCTTCGATTTGCTGTAAAAAACCGGCGAGTTCTTCCGCCAGACTGACCATATTGTCATCAGTTGCAGGCTGAATGTATATTGTTTTGTTCTGTAATTGGCAGAATAATTGTCCTGCAAAAATTAAGAGAATCAGGGTTAAGACGAAGTGCTTTTTTGAATTTTTCATAATTTTTTTTTTGCGATAGGGGTAGAAGCGATATTGACGAAGGAGATACAATGTGCACCTTATTGGCTATTTTCGGGGTAGTATGTCTATCGGTGTTTTTTCAAGTAATTGGAAAGTAGTTTTTGCATCGTGTGCAATGCCAACAATATCATAATTATCCGTTTTAGTGAAAATTGATTTTAATCCGTCTGCAAAAAGGAGGTGATCATCCACAATGAGAATACGAGTCATAGTAAAAAAATTTAAACTTCTTCTTTTCCTCTAAACGTACAGGCTGACGATAACCCTACCAAATAGCCTTTCACATATTCTTTTTTTGTAAGATTTCTAAAAAATTCATAACTTGCACGGTTCATAATATCACCATCCATTTTGGACGCCTAACAACACATTAAAATATTATGGAAAAACAATATTTGTTTTACGTCTTTCTCGGGATATTTTCTCTGACGGCTATCATCACGTTGTTGGGGATAACGGGTATTTTGAAATCCATCAAGGCAAGGTATTTAAACGTCTTGTTTTCAAGCCTGATACTGGAGGTTATTGCCGCTGTTGTATTGCTGTTTAACAATACCAGTTTTCTGGAAGATAAGCCACTGCTGAGCGACCTCATTTATCAGACTGACGGGGTAAAAATCCCGGAAGAGGAGGCATTCGATTATTTAACAAAGCGACTGAGAGCAGACAAAAATCCCGATAATAGCAAAGCAGATTCCCTTCGCGCACTCCTCTCCGAAAAAGAATCGGAAATTGAGCGTTACAAAGGAGAATTGAACCAATTGAACCGAAATTTTTACACAAAAATATACCGGCTAAAAAAAGCCATCTACCAATACGACAACTTTATTAATTTGTCCTTCAATTCGGATAAAAAACAAGAAGTTTTCACACTTTTACAAGAAATTTTTGAAAGCCTGCAAATGTTGCCTCCAAGCGAGGATTTAAAAACGCCAGACATTATTAAGACCTATCAAAATTTTAAAAAGCAATATTACCAGGCGGAAGATCCCGCCAAATACAGTTATATTTTCCAAAGCGACCTGTCACATTTCATCCAGGCGTATTTGGAGCTATCTAAGGATGAAGGATGATTTCGGATAGCCGAAATCAGCTCAACAGCTAAACAACTCAACAACTCAGTAGCTTAAAAACTTAAAAAAAATCATGAAGTACAAAGAAAAAATCAAATACGCAGAAGCCGCAGCCACAAAAATAATGGAAAACAATTACTCGGAAGAACAAATCCGTAAAGAGCTAAAACAAGAAGGTTTATTCGAACGGGATATTGACAATATTCTGGTGAGTACAAAAAACATTATTGGCGAAAAACTAAAACCATTAATTCAACAAAAACTACTGGCGAAAGAACCTATACAAGGCGCTGTAGAATTTGAAAAAATCGAGCCGGATTTACTGAAAAAATTAACCAAGTTGGAATTTAAAAACATTGCTGACGGAGAAAAAAGAAAGGTAAGTAAATTACTCAGAGCCAAAACACCGACAGAGGAAATTTTATCACAGGTCAATTTGGATTTTTATCCTGAAGCGGCTGTTGTGAGCCAAATAGCTGCTTTCACAGAAGTCAAAAAGCGAAACAGCATAGGCGGAAGAATGATTATGATACTCAGTGGAATTGGCATCATGGCACTTGGCGCCGGACTTTCGTATGCGTCAATGAGTGATGACGGTTCCATGAGAGTCTTTTATGGTCTCATTATCGGAGGGTTGATAGTTGCAGTTAAAGGATTTTTTACAGAAGAAAACCCTTACTAACAGATCACTTTGGGAATTAGAATTAGAATGGGAATTTGAATCTGATCCCCGAGCTGACGGTAGGAAGATCGGGGAGCAGTTTTTTATAGGAGGGAATGCCTGCGTCACGACCAACGGCTTGCCTCCGCACTAAAGTCTAGCCTTTTCACTTTAGCCTTTAGCCTTTAAATTTCAATCTAAAAACTTACAAACAACCGCTCACCGATCCCTTTGGGCTCAATGATCGGAACAAAAAAATAATTCACAATGAAGAAAGCCATCAAATATCTATTGCTCGCATCGTTGTTATTTCTGATTTACACAACCGTTGTCACCTACCCAAAGTTAGATATTGTAGATGGGTTTTCAGCCAAAAACATTGCCTCCTGCGTCTTCTTAGCACATAGAAGCCAGCAACTAACCGAGCAGCGCGACAACGACCTCCCTTCGATGGAGTTGGCATCCAATGAGGTCGATAATGGTTCGCAGACGGTCACCTCCTCTGTCTATGGGCTAAAGGAGCGGGAAGCGCTTTATACCGCGGGACTCGGTGCTGTTTTATTACCACCCGGGGAGACCAAGCGGGCATCTGCAACAATCCCGCAGAGAGACAAAACACCCATTCAGCTTCCTTTTCCGTATGGGAATCTGCCCCCAAAAGACAGCATTTTATCCAATATCAACTACCCCTTGCTACAAAAAGCGGTAGCCGCTGCATTCGACGGAGAAGGAGAAGATATAAAAAAAACGCGCTCCGTCCTCGTACTCTACGACGGTCACCTTATTGCCGAAAAATATAAAGAAGGCTTTGATCAGAATTCTGTCATGGCGGGCTGGTCAATGACCAAAAGTGTTACTTCCACCATTTTGGGCATTTTGCAAAAGCAACATAAAATATCCCTTGATGACAATCATTTATTCCCGGAATGGGAAAAAGACGACAGAAGAAACATCACTATCCGCAACCTGCTTAATATGAATAGCGGACTGGAATGGGCGGAGGATTATAGCAATATTTCCGATGCGACCAAAATGCTTTTCCTCGACAAAGACATGAGCCGGACGCAGGTGCAAAAACCACTTAGCGGCCAACCCAACCAATCATGGAACTACTCTAGTGGCACGACAAATCTCCTTTGTGGTCTTATCCGCGAAAAATTTAACAGCCAACAGGCATACCTCGACTTTTGGTACCGCGAACTAATCGACAAAATCGGGATGCACTCCATGATTATTGAGACAGATTATAGTGGGCATTTCGTCGGCAGCTCCTATGGATGGGCGACTACCCGCGACTGGGCAAAACTCGGATTGCTTTACCTCAACAATGGCAACTGGATGGGCGAACAAATCATCGATACCAGTTGGGTCAATTTCTCCAGACAGCCCACCAATACCTCAAAGGGCATCTACGGAGGTCATTTCTGGCTAAATGCCGGAGGCATCTATCCCGACGTTCCAAGGGATTTATTCTCCTGTAATGGTTTCCAAGGGCAATACGTCTTCATCATCCCCTCCCGAAAATTAGTCGTTGTCAGAACCGGACTTTCAGAGAAACCCGATTTCGACATCAATGCCTTTTTGAAGGGAATTATAGCGGCTGTAAATTAATATGATGTACAAATT
>JALVDO010000072.1 GCA_027008975.1 Saprospiraceae bacterium
TGTTGCCAACGGGAGATAAGAAATTACCCTTGTTTTGGTAATATGACCGGCTTCGACCAATACTAAGTTATTAGTGGTGTAGGCGAAGGCAAAAGCACCAATCAGGCTGACCCAAAAATTCATACCGAGTATTTGTGCCAAAATGTAAAATCCAATCATGGCGATAAAAAACCGGCTGATGGGTTCCTTGATGTTAAAGCGAATTATTTTATCAGCTTTCGCTAGATTATTACCATCACCAATGGCGCTAATTTGGTAATTAGGCATCCCGCTGAACATGGAATTCGTCCAGTTGGTTCGCTTTCCTGTTTCTTTCTTGAATTGGCGGGTTTCCTGTGCACTCCACTGGAATTGTACCGTATCGCTCTGGTTGATAACTTTCCCACTCAATTGGGGAGAGAAGTAGGCTACCGCGATCAGAAGCGAAATCAAGACTGCTCCGGCGTGCAATAATAGATTTTTTTGCTTGGTATTCATAATTGTTTGTTCTTATAAGAAATCAACGTCTATATCATAAGGGTATTTTATCAAATATTCTATGGCTTCACCAATAGGGTACCCCTTGAAAACAACTTTATAGAGCATTTTGGTGATCGGCAACCGGATTTTTCGTTCTTTGGCGAGGTGATAGGTAATTCTTAACGTTCGTACCCCCTCCGCCAATTCTTCCGTTGATTGCCGTATAGTATCTATATCTTCGCCCTTTCCAAGTCGGTAGCCAAAGGTGAAATTACGGCTCTTTTCACTTGTGGCTGTCGCAACGAGGTCTCCAATTCCGGCTGTTCCTAAAAAGGAACGACTCTCAGCTCCGAACGCCCTTCCGAAATAAATCATCTCCATCAATCCCTTGGAGATGAGCATCCCTTGTATATTCTTGCCTAGCCCATAACCAACGAGTATTCCGGAACCAAGTGCAACGATGTTTTTCAACGCTCCTGCAACTTCAGCACCGAGGATGTCATGGCTACCATAAACGTGGAATAATTTACTATTCAAAACCCTTTTTCCAGCCTCTATCACTTCGTCGAATTGGCTGGCAACCAGTGTGGCAGTGGGCTGCCCCTCCATTATCTCTTTCGCTAAATTGGGACCCGAAAGACACCCAACCCTTCGCACGCTACTCTCTTGTAGAATGACTTCACTCATGGTGCTTATGATATCTTTTTTAATAAAAGATTTTTCCTTACTTTCAATGATGTCAAAGCCTTTGGTGCCGTGAATCAGAAAATGATGTGGTCGCAAATATTTGCCCAAATTTTGCATCATCGGTCTGAAACTCGTAGAGGGCACAATTGGAAAAATGAGTTGACATTCTCCTGCAATTTCTTCTAAGGAATTTGTCGCTCGAATTTTCGGACTCAAGGTCTGTCCGAAATTACTATGCGCTTCATTGATGGTATCTACCGCTTTTTGTCTCCTGCTAAACACCAGGACGTCTGTATTCAATGCCAATAGATTGGCAATTGCAGTCCCAAAACTTCCTATTCCGACAATCCCGACCCTTTCTGCCATTAAGCTCCGGATTTTGCTTTGTTCAAGGCATCAATTAATGCCACAAAATCGGGTGCATTCAGAGAAGCACCTCCTATCAATCCTCCATCAACATTAGGCTTAGCGAATAATGCATCTGCATTACTGGGTTTGCAACTGCCCCCATAAAGGATTGTTATCTGCCCTGAAATATTTTCTCCATAATTATCGGCAATCAATCCTCGAATGGCTTTGTGCATCTCTTCTGCTTCTTCCGGAGAAGCCGTCAGCCCTGTCCCTATTGCCCAAATGGGTTCATAAGCAATGGTTACTTTCTTCATATCTTCTGCCGGAAGGTGAAACAACGAAGCTTCTAATTGCCGGCATACATGCGGGATATGTTCCCCCTTTTTCCTGATTTCCAATCCTTCTCCACAACAGAAGATGGGCTGGAGTTGGTGTTTTATGGCTATATCGACCTTCTTGGCTAATAACTCATTGGATTCTGAAAAGTAAGCCCGTCGTTCGCTGTGACCGATGATAACGTATTGAGCACCGACAGATGCGAGCATGGCAGCTGATATTTCTCCGGTATATGCCCCTTTTTCTTCCTGATGGCAATTTTGCGCCGAAAGAAATAAAGAACTATTTTCACTAATCAAATCTCCCACGGTTTTCAGGTGAATGTAGGGTGTTCCCAAAACGGCGACTGCAACCCCTCTCGGCATGGCCGAATTGACTGCACTTGCCAGTTGAATACCCTCATCAAAAGTCTTATTCATCTTCCAGTTTCCTGCTACAATGTATTTTCGTTCCATTACTTTTATTTAATTTTGTAATTTTCAAAATCGTTTTGCCTCCATCAAAAGGATTGCTCCGGCCGTTAAAAGCATCACCAGTGCATGCCAATACCAGGCAATCGGTGTCTCACCAACTTTTATATACACCGGATTTTTGGCCAACTGTTTGCCAAAAACAGCCGCCAATTGCCCTGCGGTATTTCTTCTTTTTTTGATGGGACGTACAACGCCCGTTATGCGTTTAACGCCTGGTATAAGGCAGTTTTTTTGTTCGATGCAGGCGGTCTCCTCTTTTTCCTCCCATGCAATTATTTTGATAAATTTGGAAGGATAAGTACTTTGGGGAGACGATAAAATTGGATAGATAATCATGGCCTTATCCCCGGTTTTCTGTATGGGAGATTGTATGAATTCGGCGGGTATATTGGCATCCGTAATTTCGATATAATCTGCGTCCTTGATCCCGTTTTTCTCTATTTCCTCCACGGTGAAAGAGCGTAATTTATGCGTCCCAACCTGTAACGAAATCAAACTATTGCAGCTATTGATAAAACCCGCTGCACAAAGCAAAAAAAAGATGACCCGAATAAGCATGGCGCTAAAGTACGTCCTTAAAATCAACCGAACAAATAAAACAACAAAAAATGAATAAACATTAATCCATCTGTCAGTCCCGTAAAAAAGTAATCATGTCGCTCCGGTGTGGTCTGTCGAATGACAATAATGGTAAGAAAATAGACCGTAATGGCTGCCAAAAAATTAGGAAGAGAATACAATCCCGTCTGGAAAGAGATGAATGCAGTAAACATCGCCAAAAACGTCAGCAAATAAGCGATTTTTTTTGTTTTTTTAATACCGAGCCAACTTGGAATGGTTTTAACTTTGGTAAATTCATCCAAAGCCAAATCCCGAATATCAAAAGGTAAGGTGATTGCAAAGATGAAAAAGAAACGTTCCAGCATCAGGGGGATGATGGATTGTCTGAGATGAACCCCCGGCTCAAAAATCGGCAAAAAGATGGTGATAAATGTCCACGTGATGGCCACCAAAAATATTTTGACAAGATGAATATCTCTTATCCTTTTTTTATTACCCAAAACGGGGAAAACATAACCCAAAGAAGGCAATGCTGCAATCAGAATTTCGACCTGCAAGTGAGTTGGTAGTTGAAGGAAAAAATATGCCAACCCCAACGCGGAAACCATCGCATAAAAGAGGATGTGCCATTCGTGTTTTTGAATGACCAAATACCTGCCACTAATGAATCCTTTTGAAATGTGTACTCCGATAATACGATGGACGGCATAGAGGAAAAGTGTACTAAAAAAAACCGTCCAAACCAGCGGATGAAAAGAAAGTTGCGGTGCAAAAAGCAGGTCGGTCTCCATTACCAACGCAGCGGCACATACGGCAATCCACAAATTACTGTAGAGTAGGAAGTCGATTATTCTGCGTAGAATAATCATTGTCCGGTATTATAAATATTTAAAATTGTGCTTGTACTCAATTTTCCTAAGCGTTTCGTATATTAACTTTATAACGCCTTCGACATCATTTTTATGCGCCATTTCGACCGTTGTGTGCATATATCGAAGCGGCAACGATATTAGGGCGGATGGCACCCCGCCATTGGAATAAGCAAACGCATCGGTATCGGTACCCGTTGAGCGACTGGATGCTTCTCGCTGAAAGTCGATCTTTTTCTCATTGGCCGCGGCAATGATTAAATCCTGAAGTTTGTTGTGTACGGCAGGTGAATAGGTAATGGTAGGTCCTTTTCCTCCTTTGATATTACCGAATTTTTTTGAATTAACCAACGGTGTATTAGTATCGTGTGTCACATCGGTAATGATGGCAACATCCGGTCTAATTGTTTGGGTAATCATTTCCGCACCGCGTAATCCAACCTCCTCCTGTACGGCGTTAACGATGTAAAGAGAGTAGGGGAGTTTTACCTTATTTTTTCGAATCAGGCGCGCGACTTCGGCGACACAAAAACCACCCATACGGTTATCCAGTGCGCGACCAACGTAATAACGGTCATTCAACTTCTCTAAAGAATCATCGAAAGTGAGGACACATCCGACGTGTATGCCCATTTCTTCCACTTCTTTGTCATTTTTGGCGCCGACATCCACGAAGATATTTTCCAATTTAGGTGTCAACTTAGCATCTTCGCCCTTTCTGGTATGAATCGCCGGCCAACCGAAAACACCTCTTACAACTCCCTTAGGAGTAAAAATATTAACCCGCTTTGAAGGAGCAATGAGGTGGTCGGACCCCCCATTTCGGATGACATTCAGAAAACCATCTTCTGTAATATAGTTAACATACCAGGCAATTTCATCCGCATGACCTTCGATGACAACTCTATAGTCCTTGCCGGGGTTGATAACACCGTACGCTGTCCCATAATTATCGACATGTAGTTCGTCAACCGATGGTTTAACATATTCCATCCATAACTTTTGTCCGGATAGTTCGTGCCCAACGGGCGATGCATTGTTCAAGTACTTAAATAGAAAGTCTTCAGATTTTTTTGTAATAATAGACATGAAAGGAAGTTGTGTTGAGTTTTGTTGTAAAAAAGCCGGTTTCCCGATTCCTAGTTCAAATTGTTTAAAACGAGCGATTTATACTAAAAAAGACGCGCAAAGGTAAGCAATGCCAATGAATTTTTCAGTATTTATTGCCCATTTTTTTTAGAAATTGGTTGCTCCACTCTTCGGGGTCTTTATTCCATTTATTTAACAAATCCGCTTCTGCTTCGGCAATATGACCGGATTGAACAGCTTCCTGAATTAATCGCGAATAGGAAGAAATTGTTCGCAAAGGATAGTTGACCTGCTGAAAAGCCAGGTGCGCCGCCTCCAATTCATAAGTAAAAATTGCCAACGCTCCGATAATTTTGCCACCGCTTTCTTCCAAAGCTTTTCCTGCGCTTATCACGCTCCCTCCGGTTGATATTAGGTCTTCAACCAATAATGCCTTGGCATTTTTCGGCAGCGCTCCTTCAATTTTATTTTGTCGCCCGTGTTTTTTTGGCGCTGAACGTATGTAAATAAATGGTAGGTTAAGACGGTCAGCTAGCAGTACCCCGTGTGCGATACCCGCGGTAGCAACACCCGCAATTACATTCACCTCTTTAAATTCGGATGCTAATTGTTCAAATCTGGTTATCACAGTCCTCCTGATGTCCGGATAGGATAGGAGTACTCTATTATCACAATAAATTGGAGAACGCATTCCCGAAGCCCATGTAAAAGGATTGTCGGGTTGCAACTTTATTGCATTTATTTGTAGTAACTTTGCGGCAATGTCATTCGCTATTGTCATTTATTTTAATTTTTTCGCAAATGTACAAAATCTATATTAATGAAAAGTTGCTTGTTCTCATAGACAAGAAGGACAAGGAATTTTATACCCCCCAAAATGATTACCAAATGCTCGTGCCTTATCACGGAAATCGGCGTTTGTTGCTAAACTACGTCGATATGTTGGAAAAATCGCCTACTCAGGAGTTTATTGCCATCTATAGCGATGATTTGCCCGGTTTGTTTGCAGATTTTAAGCATAATTTTAAATTAATTGAAGCTGCGGGTGGTTTTGTCTTTAACGCCGAATCTAAGATATTGGCCATTTTCCGAAGAGGTTTTTGGGATTTGCCCAAAGGCAAAATTGACGAAGGGGAAGACCCCCCGACAACTGCGATAAGAGAAGTGCGGGAAGAGACCGGTTTACAGGAATTAGAAATAGGTGATTTCATTACCCACACTTGGCATACTTATCGAATTAAGAAAAAAAAACGCATCCTGAAAAAGACCTACTGGTACCGAATGAGTACGTCGGAAGAAAAACTAACCCCCCAAGCCGAAGAGGATATCGAAAAAGCCGTTTGGATGAAACCCGAAGAATTACTCGCCAAAGGAAAGTTATTGTACAGTAGTATTCGGGAGGCGTTATTAAATCGAAAGGGTGACGATGAATAACATATTTAAAGGCTTAAAGATAATAGAACTCTCCAGCGTGCTAGCAGGACCTGCCGTCGGTATGTTTTTTGCGGAGTTGGGAGCAACCGTCATAAAAGTCGAAAATAGTAAAACAAATGGAGATGTCACTCGGACTTGGCACTTGCCAACCGAAAACCCCGAAAATGTGTCGGCTTACTACGCTTCGGTTAATTTCAATAAAAAGGTGATTTATTTGGATTTGTCATCAAAAAAAGGACGAAAATCAGTTTATAATCTAATCGAGGATGCAGATATCATCATAACCAATTACAAAAAAGGTGCTGCAGAGAAGTTAAAAATGGATTATCCGCGACTATCAGCGATAAAGCCGGATTTGATATACGCCCACCTCACAGGATTTGGATTGAATTCTGACCGCCCTGCTTTTGATGTTGTGTTACAGGCAGAGGCGGGTTTTATGTTTATGTGCGGTGAAAAGGCGGGTATGCCTGTTAAGATGCCGGTAGCACTCATTGACATACTCGCTGCCCATCATTTGAAAGAAGGAATTCTCGTCGGGCTTATTGAGCGGCTAAAAACGGGGAAAGGCAGCTTTATTACCACCTCTCTCTACGAAGCAGCCATTGCTTCCTTGGCTAATCAAGCGGCTAATTGGTTAATGGCGGGTCACGTCCCTCAAAGAATGGGTAGCCAGCATCCCAACATTGCTCCATATGGTGATGTTTTTCACACCAAGGACGATAAGGCTGTCGTTATAGCGTGTGGAACACAAAGGCATTTCGTCCTTCTGTGTCGTTATTTTGGCATCGAAAATTTATGTTCAGACGAGCGATTCATCAGCAATAAAAATCGCGTTGCCAATAGAAAAGAACTAAATGCAATACTCGACCTTCATTTTCAAAAAAAAGATCGAGATGAATTAATCAATGAGTTAACAGAACTTCAGGTGCCTATTGGTGCCATCCGCAACATGCAAGAAGTATTTGATAATCCCGCTTGTCAATCCTTGATATTGGAGGAAGCGTTGGATGAGACACACACTCGAAGAGTGAAAACTGCAATTTTTGAGTTAAATCACCCACCTGAGTGATAAAAATCATCAACGGCTTTTACAAAATACTCTTACCTTTGTTTAGATTTAATCTAAATAAATACAAATGGTTATCAATTCACAAACAAAAATTGCAGATATTATCAAAGCGAATCCGAATGCAATCGATACAATCGCCGAGATAAATAAGCATTTTCGAAAATTAAAGAACCCGATTTTACGAAGGACACTCGCTCGGCGAGTAACCATACAGGATGCCGCCAGAATAGGAGGGGTGGCAGTTGATGTGTTTTTTGAGAAATTGAAAAAAATCGGTTTTGAAATTGGGGTGGAAAATTCGGATTATTCAACAAAACAGGAGCAAAAGCAGATGAATATTTTAACTGGAAGCGAAGAGATAGTCGAATTGGATGTACGGGATAATATTGCATCGGGGAACGACCCTTTCCAGATTATCATGGCTGCAATCAAACAGTTGCCGGCAAATGGCGTACTCAAAATAATCAATACCTTTGAGCCTATTCCATTGATTGGCGTTTTGTCAAAAAAGGGATACGAATCTATGGTAGAACGTCCGGAGGAGGGAGTTGTAATCACTTATTTCAAAAAGGGAGAAAGCATTCCTCAATCCGTAGATTCTGAGGTTTCGGAAGGGGAGGCAGATGACCTTGAAAGCAAGTTTAAAACCTACGCGGGGCGGATAAAAACCATTGATGTCAGACATCTCGAAATGCCGGAACCAATGGTAACCATCCTTCGTGAACTGGAAGAACTACCCGAGGGACATGCCCTATTTGTTCACCATAAGAAAGTTCCAAAATTTTTGTTGCCGGAAATAAAAGAGCGTGGTTACAAATACCTCCAAAAGCGGATTGACGACCACAATATTGATTTTTTATTTTATAAAGAATAGGCATTATGGAAGGAGTGAATACCGATAAAGCACCGTCGGCAGGCGTTGTCGTTCCACATTTTATTGTGGCGGCGATTGGCTTTTTTTTACTATCTATTTTGGTATTTACCTCAAGTAATGACTTCTTAGGACATTTTTACCAATCCCGCTTGCTTGCAATTACACACCTTGCTGCCCTCGGTTGGGTAACAATGATTATTTTTGGTGCTTTATACCAACTCATTCCCGTTGTTTTTGAAACGGCACTTTACAGCGAAAGGATTGCAAAAATCAACCTCTGGTTTTTCCTTACGGGGCTGGTGATGATGGTTGTGACCTTTTGGACTGGTGGAGATACGGTCTGGTTGATTTGGTCGGCAATCATTACTTTCATTGCCCTTATTTTGTTCTCGATTAATGTTTTGCTTTCGATATGGGGAGCTGCCGGTCGAAATTACAGCTCGCGCTTTATTGCTACAGCTATTTTATGGCTGTTGTCAACGGCTATCATGGGGTTGCTCCTTGCGCTGAATCGTCAATATGCCTTATTCGATGCTTCGGGATGGCGGTTGCTGAAAGTTCATGCCCACTTTGGGATGATTGGTTGGTTTTTGCAGTTGATCATGGGTATCGCTTCGGTACTGGTTCCCATGTTTTTAGTCTCCCATGACCTGAAGGAGAAAAAACTTGTCTTTGCTTACAGGCTGGTGAATGCCGGATTGATTTTGTTAGTCTTGGGATGGTTGTTGCGATGGGGTACTCAATTACTTCCCTTATTTTCCGGGATTATTATTCTGGGCGTCTTGTTTTTTCTTGGTTATTTGAGGGATGCCTATCGGCAAAAGTTGCGAAAATTCGATATAGGGATGAAATTAACAACAGTAGCACTGGTTGCTATTTTTGTCCCGATAGTTCTTGGACTTTGGCTTAGTTTCCAGCACCTTATTGGCATGAGCAACAATGCCAATGCTTCAACGCTTTATGGTTTTACCATATTCTTTGCTTTTATTACGCCACTTATTCTCGGACAAACCTACAAAACGTTGCCATTTATTATTTGGTTAGACAGATACCAGCCTTTTATCGGTAAAAAAAAGATTCCATTGCCTGCGGATCTCTTTTCCATTCTCATTGCCGAAATTCACCTGTGGACGTACCTGGCGAGCGTCCTATTCCTCAGCGTAGGCATAATGACAACAACGCCGGTTTTGGCACGTCTTGGAGCACTGTTTTTGGTCGTTACTGCAATATTATACCTTGCCAACGTCTTGAAAATTGTTACCCACCGAAAGAGGGTAGAAGACCTTGCGACACCAAAACCCAACAAAGGGAATGATTTATTAGACTTATTGAAAACCGTCATTGACCCCGAGGTGGAAATAAATATTGTCGATATGGGGCTGATTTACAAATTGGATTACGATGGTGATAAAAAAGTTGATATTGAAATGACCCTTTCGACCCCTAATTGTCCCATTGCCGACTCCATTGTCATGAATGTGATGGAGACCATTTTGAAAAAGCACCCCGATTATGACGTCAATGTCCATCTTGTCTTTGAGCCGAAATGGAGCCCGGATAAGATTTCGCCTGAAGGAAAAAGATTACTGAAGGAAGGCCATAAGTGGAAGGAGAAACCAAAAAGTTGAATAAATGTAAAAAAATTTTTATGTTTACGCCTTTATTTGGAAACAAAATAATAGAAAGCAATGAGACATTTCATTTTGACCTTAGTATTTTTGATTACCGTATTCACCTCTATTAAGGCTTCTCCACCAAATACCAAATTCGGAAAAATATCAGACGATGAATGGCAGATGACCGAATGTCCTTTTGATACCTCGGCTTCGGCGGTTATCCTGATGGAAGAGGCACGAATTTTTTATGGTGCAGATCACATCAATTATTTCGTTCATAAGCGAATTAAAATTTTCGATGAAAACGGATACGATTATGCTTTTATCCAGATTCCCTACGTTGGCGATGAATCGCAGGAGTGGATTGAACGACTGAAAGCTTACACTTATGTAAAAGACGAAAATGGCAAGGTGACCAGACAAAAGGTAACAGACGTTCAAGAAGAAAAATTATCCGGAAGTTTTTACTGGAAGAAATTCACCTTTCCGGGACTCCAGCCGGGTGCTATTATCGAGTTTCAATACACAAAGGTCGGCCCTGTCTATTTCAATATTGATACTTGGTATTTCCAACACGAAATCCCTACCATGTACTCTAGGTTTAAGTACGATTTACCCAATTTATTTAATTTTAAATTTATTCCCGTTGGTGTTGCTTTGGCTCGAAAATACCCTAGCTTAAAGTTTAATTCCAAAAAAGTTTGGGACCTGGAAAATATCGAGGGTTTTAAGGATGTACCTTATTTGATTGGGAGCAGGAGTTTTATAAATCAATTAAAGTTTCAATTGATCTCACTCACTGGCGATGATGGACAAATACATCCCCTCATTGACACTTGGGATAACTTAGCAAAGGGCATCCGTACCACTTATGATTTGATTTTGCGGAAGGGCAAAAATGACGCTACGATTATTAGCGAAGCCCTCGAGGGAGCAACAGATGCCCCGGCTATGATGAAGTTAAGAAAGCTTTATGCGTATATGAAAGCACATTTCAAATGGAATGAACACTATGGGCGATTCCCTTCCAACAAAATAAAAAAGTTAAAAAAGGATAAGGTAGGAAGTGCTACCGATTTGAACCTTTACCTAGTAGGTTTACTACATGGTGCCGGCATCGAAGCTTACCCTGCGCTAATTAGTACCCGTCGACATGGGAAACCTGACCCATCCTTTCCGCTCCTTAGCCAATTCAACAAGGTCATCTGCTACGCCGTTATCGACGGAAAAGGAATACTCATTGACATTGCCAATAATAATGACTTCTTACCGATGGAGTTTTTACCTGAAGAAGATTTAAATTACTTGGGATGGGTACTGGTGAATCAAGAAAACACTTGGGTGGAAATACCCGTCAAAGGCGCTTCCAAATTAAATACCTTTGTTGAGCTGGACTATCTAGAGCAAAAAGGCATAATGAAAGGGCGAAGTAGTGGTTATATCGCATCAAAAATGCGAATTCGCACCGCTGCCGGCGACGATTTTTTGGCTTTTTCCGACACAGAAGGGTTTGCAGGTTATGCCGCCACACCGGACATGAGTACAATCACGACTAAAGGAACGGCATTTGATGCCAAATCTTTCGTTTTCGAAATACCCATTGAATTAGATGAATTAGACGAAGAAGATTTCTTGTACTTCAATCCGCTTAGCTGGACTGATTTGGCAAACAATCCTTTTGATGCTCCTGAGCGGTCTTTTCCCATAGAGTTCGATTATCCATACAGCTTCAAATACTATTTTAAAATAGTTCCTCCCGAAGAGTACGAAATTGATTTCCTGCCGGAAGCATTGGCTATTCAGTTGCCGGATAAGCTGGGAAAATTTATTTATAGCGCCAAGCCCGTCAATGGGTATATAGCCGTTGACTTTACATTTAATATCAATACCATTTTTATGACCACTGAAGCCTACCCCTATCTGAAAGAATTTTATAAAAAAATGACGGATAAGTTACAGGAGACCATCGTTTTGAAAAAAAAATAAACTCATGGTGAAATATATCAGGTTGAGATGGATGATCTCTTGGTTATTTTTCCTTCTCTTATCCGGGCTAAAAGCTCAAGTCCCGAGCCACAAATTCGGAGAAATATCGGACTGGGAGTGGGCGATGACCCAATGTGATTTCGATACGGCCGCTTCTGCTGTGATGTTATTAGATTTGGGGACAGCTAACTTTGTTAACCAAAGTGTTCATTTACACTATCACCAGCGTATTAAGATTTTAGATCAAAACGGATATGATGCTGCCAATATTCAACTTTCGTATTATCGAGAGGACAATTCAGAGCACATTACTGATATTAAGGCGTTTACTTATATTAAAAACAAGGATGGGAGCGTCACAAAAATCAAAGTAGAAGATGTTTTTAAGGAGGAATTAAACGAATATTGGGCGTGGAAAAAATTCACTTTCCCATCCCTTCAACCGGGGGTAATTATTGAGTATAGTTACACGCTGGTAACCGATCGGGTCAGGACACTCAAACCGTGGTATTTTCAGGGTAAATATCCGGTCATTCACAGTGAATTCAACATTGGAAACATGAGGTCCTATTCGTACAATGTCGTGGGTTCCGGAGAGGAGTTTTCAAAAAAATATCATGGCGATAGTACCATTCGAAACACCTGGATTTTAGAGCGATTGCCGGGATACGACCTCGAGGAATTTGTTATCTCGCCAAAAGACTTTGTCAGCCGGCTAAGGTTTCAATTGCTCACCTACAGTCAACGAAGTCATAATGGAAATCTTCAACGAGACTGGCAGGAGCTCAGCACCTTTCTGTTGAAGAAATACAAGGAACTTATCCGTAAAGGAGGCAAGAATGAAGCCATAACTCAACTTATCAGTCAGGAAGACAGCCCGAATGTCAAGATAAAAAAAATATACGAGTACCTTCAAAAAAACTATGCGTGGGATGGCTCTAACCTTCTTGCACCCGAGCCTAAAGTAAAAAAATTCCTGAAGGAGAAAGTTGGTAGTGCCGCTGATCTCAACATCTATATGCTTGGTATGCTCAGAAAGGCCGGAGTAGAAGCATATCCCATGTTGATTAGCACCAGAGAACACGGCAAGCCAATTTTGAATTTTCCCTTGCTACGCCAGTTCAACAAGGTTGTGTGCGCTGCCGTGATAGGGCAGGATTCACTGCTCTTAGATCTTGGGCATGACGATCTCTATCTACCATATAATCGCCCTCCTATTGAAGACCTGAATTTTTACGGTTTTCTGTTAGCCGAAGATAATCCACATTGGCAAAAAATTCCGCCTTCGCTCGACAATAAGGTCACTAAACTTATCACGCTAAACATCAACAAGGGCATCGGGCGTTATAAAGGAAGATACACCGGTTATCTCGCAGAAGAAGCGAGGTCTATGTTATCCGAGGATGAGCCGATTTTGGCAGCCTCGCATATTGAGGGACTCGTCGGTCAAGAGGTTGATATCATGGAGGACGAAATAAAAACTAAAAATGAAAAGGAACTGAAACGCGCTTTTGAGGTGGATATTCCACTTGAGTTGGGTGAATACGACGATGATGAACTATTGTATTTCATCCCAATGAGTTGGACAGAATACGGGCAAAATCCTTTTCGAGCAAAGAAACGTGTCCTTCCTATTGAATTTTATTACGGTAAAACCATTCGTCATATTATCAATATCACCCCTCCTGATGGTTATGAAGTTGAATCATTACCAGAATCTCTTGCGCTGACTTTGCCCCAGGATGCCGGCAATTTTGTGTATTCGGCGAAGAAGGACTTTCAAGGCGGTGTACTGATTAATTTTTCTTTTCAGATTAAAATCGTTTTTCTGAACCCGATTGCTTACCCCTATCTACGCGAAATCTATGCCCAAATGAGTGAAAAACTGGGTGAGGCTGTTATCTTTAAAAGAAAATAAATCTTTAGAGTGATTGTAGAGTCATTGCATTTTTCTAAATTTGCGCATTCATCACTTTAATTACTCGACATGAAGAATATTTTAATTGCACTTATTACATTAATCAGCATCGCCGGCTTACGGGCTCAATACGAATTCACCAACGATTACGAACTGCCCTGTACTTCCGTCAAAAGCCAGGATAATACCGGCACTTGTTGGAGTTTTTCCACCGTTAGTTTTTTGGAGTCAGAGGTGTTACGCCTAACGGGCAAATCTGTGGATTTGTCTGAAATGGCAGTTGTTAATACCATTTACAAAGACAAAGCAAACAACTATGTTTTACGGCAGGGAAAGGCGCAGTTTGGAGAAGGTGGGCTTTCCCATGATGTCACCCATGCTGTCAAGTTGAATGGGCTCGTTCCCGAAAGTGCTTTTTCCGGAAATAAGGACGCTAATGGACGCTACAATCACGCACAGTTAGTGGGAGAATTAAAAGGGCTATTGGATTCACTCATCTCACAGCGAAAATTAGAGCTCTCATGGCGTCGTGGCGTCAATGAAGTAATCGATGAGGGTGTGGGTATGGTACCCGGAAAATTTGAGTACGAAGGGCAAAGATATAGCGCGCGTTCATTTGCGGACGCACTAAAAATTAATCCGGATGATTATATAACGTTTACTTCCTTTGCTCACCATCCGTTTTATACCTCCTTTATTTTGGAAATTCCGGACAATTACTCCAATGGCACTTACTACAATGTCCCCATGCAGGATTTATATAGCATCACCACCAATGCCGTCCAAAATGGATTTTCAGTTGCATGGGATGCGGATGTTAGTGAGCGTGGGTTTAATGCCCGGCTAGGTATTGCCGTCGTACCGGCAGAGGATGCGTATAAATCAGCCTTTAAGGCTCCGGTAGCTGAGCAAATCATCAATCAAAAAAAGAGGCAGGCTGCTTTTGAGTCTTACGAGACGACTGATGACCACCTGATGCACATCGTTGGGATGGCACATGACCAAAGAGATACACCTTATTTTATAGTCAAAAACTCTTGGGGAGAAATTGGTCCATACAAGGGGAATATCTATGTTTCCAAGCCTTACTTTGATTATAAGACAATTGCAGTAATGGTACACAAAGATGCCGTGCCGGATGCGATTAAAAAGCGCTTTGGGCTATAATAATCTAAAATAGCGAACCAATCACCTCTGGCTCGCTATTTTTTATTACCTTCACAACTATACGCTGACTAATCGGTTTTAAACATAGGCAAATAATAAATTCAGAATCTGTTAAACGAATCGGATAACCAAGCGGTTCATTTCAAGCGACTTATCCGATTCGCTTAACTTAAAAATTCTGAATTTATTTTTGACGAATTACTTAAATGTTAGTTTTACGATTAAAATCGAACAATATATGGCAACCATAAGATTTGTTTTTGAAGATGATAGTATCCCGCCCGTCACTATTGATGGGGTCGAAGAGGGTGATACCATCCTCGAAGTGACGGAAGAGCACGACATTCACCTCAACCATAACTGTGGTGGTGTCTGTGCCTGTAGCACCTGTCACATTTACGTCAACAAGGGAGATGAGTACCTCGAAGAGATATCGGATAAAGAAGAGGATTTTATCGACCGGGCAATTAACCCAAGGTTGGAATCCCGGCTGGCTTGTCAGTGCGAGATACTTGATAAGGATGCCGAAATCGAGGTCGTTATCCCGGATCAAAAACTTATTATTGGGCACGAACACTAAGAAAAATGGCTTTTGAAGAAATAAATGATTTACCCATCAATTGGGCAGACCACGAAGATATAGCCATGGCGCTATACGAAAAATTTGGAGACGACTTCACTGAAGGCGATATTTACCGTATTCGTTTCACCGACCTGATAGACTGGGTACTTGAACTGCCCAATTTTGAAGGAAAAAGAGAGGATTGCAACGAAGCTCATTTAGAGCAAATTCAGGCTAAATGGGTTTATGAATGGCGGGATGGGCAATGATTGAATGAACGAGGGGAACACAGATGACGCGGATTGGACGAATTTATGCGAATTTGAATGAGTGGAGGTTTTAGGTTTGAATGATTGAATGATAAAACAAGCGAATGCGAGATCCTTGGCGCTCTTTGCACCGGTACGTGTCCGACAATACTGTCCCGTATGGGTATGGGCGGGAAATTCAATGATAGAATGAGCAACACGCAATCCGAATTCAGAAAAAAACACACAATGAATCTACTAGAACGCTTTAAAGACATAAAGACCTTTATTTTCGATGTTGACGGAGTGTTGACGGACGGCTATCTATTGGTTACCGAAGAGGGAGACATGCTGCGCAAGATGAATGTGCTGGACGGATACGCGATGAAACGGGCAACCAGTGAAGGCTATAATATTTTCGTCATCACCGGAGGAACGTCCAAGGGCGTCGTGACTCGGCTAGAGCGACTTGGCATCAAGGAAGTTCACGCCGGGGTCAGCAATAAATTGGCCGTTTATAACGATCTCGTCGAACGCTTCCAATTGGATGAAGGACAGATTCTCTACATGGGCGATGACGTGGCAGATTATGAAGTGATGAGGCGTGTTGGTATTCCCGCCTGTCCGCAGACAGCTGTCCGGGAAATAATCGAATTAGCAACGTATATTTCCCCAAAAGATGGTGGTACGGGCTGCGTCCGTGATGTTATTGAGAAGGTTATGCGCTTAAATGAGGACTGGTTGTAAGATGAGACCTATATTCCAACTCTTTCGCTTCCCCAATCTGATTATTGTCGCTATTCTGCAGGGACTTATCTACTTCAAATTATTAGCACCTTTACTCCGGGAATATCAAATTCAGGCTTCATTACCACCTTTGGAGTTCGGATTGTTTGTTTTTGTTACCATCTTAATCACGGGCAGTGGTTATATCATTAATGACTTGATGGA
>JALVDO010000073.1 GCA_027008975.1 Saprospiraceae bacterium
TGTGAAACGGATCAGTTATTTCTCTTGTGAATATCCGCATCGTATCGCTGGGATAAAAGATGCCACCCCCTTGGGAATACGCCTGCGAAAGCAGTTCCGTCATACCATACTCGGAGTGTATTTTTTTTACGTTGAATGCCTCAGTAAGGTACTTGTGTAACTCGTCGCGCGTCATCTCTTTTCGTCGTCCTTTCATGCCGCCGGTTTCCATCACGATGGTATTTTCGAGATGTAGTTTTTGTTGCTCTGCCAGGTCGAGTAGGGCAAAACTGACACCAATTAGTAGAGTAGGAATATTGTGTGCTGAACAGTATCGGAGCCGTTTTACTAATTCATCGATTTCGTTCAAGAAAAATCCACTCTCGCTATATTTGGATTGACGAATAAAGTCATCTGCCATGAAAACAAGTGAAGAACCTGTACGTTCTAAGTAGGAGGGTAGTAATGCCAGTACACAATAATTGTTGATGGAGCCATAAAATTTCTCGAATCCTCTACGGGCATTTTGCCGATACCAATGCTCGTCGCGTAGTAGGTGATGGCTGGTTGTTTGAGCTGTTGTGCCACTGCTCGTGAATTCGGAGAAAGGTGTCCAACTACCCGTCTGGACGGTTTGCGTTTTGAAGAAGGAAATGGGGAGAAAAGGAATATTTGAAAGGCGATTGACCGCCTGTGGTGAACAATGTACTAATTCGAGATATTGTCGATAGAGCGGATTAAATTGTGCCTGAAATCTGAAAACTTCCAAGGCAAGTGATTCAAAATCTCCCTTGGGAAGTGCTTTGATTTGTTGAAGTAGACGACTTCTTTTTTTGATATATTGGTCTTTTAAAATATTATTCATAGATTTGGAAAAAAATAGCTTATGCACATTTCTAAAATAACGGCTTTTGCGGTAGTTGTCGTATTGTTTTTGTCGGCGTGTACAACGCCACCGAACTATCCCGCAGAGCCCGTTCTTACCTATCTCGGTATCAACAAAACAGTCATTGCACAGGGAAATTCGGGTAATGAAACTGATACGTTGATACTTCGCTTCGGCTTTACGGATGGCGACGGCGACTTGTCATCGGACGGTGATACCATCATTGATGCTATTTTATTCGACTCCCGCTCCCCCGAATTAAAAACATCGGTAAAGTTACCATTTATTTCAGAACAGGGAGCATCCAATGGCATTTCGGGAGAGATTACCGTCAAAATAGTCAATAAGCCTTTTAAAATTTGCTGTACTTACGAGGATGGGACTTCTTCCTGCTTCCCGCATCCGACTATTTCACAAGATACATTCTCCTATTTGTTCCAGATAAAAGACAGAGCGAACCATTTTAGTAATAAAGTACAAACAGAAACAATAACCATATTATGCAACTAACAGATAATAACCAATATATCGCCCCTTCCGAATTGTTAATCTCGCCGGGAAACAAAATTTATCACCTCAATCTCGAAAGAGGACAGCTCGCAGAGACTATCATTACCGTTGGTGACCCCAATCGGGTGCCGATGGTGTCGCAGTTTTTTGATGAAATAGAATCCAAGGTTAGTAAGCGTGAATTTGTCACCCATACCGGAAGAATTGGTAATAAAAGATTGTCTGTACTCTCTACCGGAATAGGACCGGATAATATCGACATCGTTATCAACGAAGTGGATGCCCTTTTTAACATCGACTTTGAGACTCGAATGCCCAAGACGGAGCGAACTTCCTTGAACTTCATCCGTCTTGGTACCTCCGGTTGCATTCAGCCCGGCGTAGCAACGGGTAGCCTCGTGTTGAGTTCGTATGGGCTTGGAATGGACAATTTGATGCACTTCTACGGTTATCACGAAGCCGGTATCACTGCCAAGATACAAAAAGATATTCTGGCAATGGACTTTCCTTTTCCAACCAAGCCTTATTTGGCGCCGGGTAGCGAAAAGTTGCTCAATGCCCTCGGAGAGGGATTGATAAGCGGGATTACCATTACCGCGCCCGGATTCTTTGGTCCACAGGGGCGTTCCCTACGGCTGAAGAGTAGCATTGCAGATTATATTGACGACCTTTCCGATTTTGAATCTCACGGTGTCAAGATCACTAATTTCGAGATGGAGACTTCCGCTATTTACGGCTTATCCAATCTATTGGGGCACCATGCATTATCGTGTAATGTCATCTTGGCCAATCGTCCTGATAAGACATTTGATACCGACCTGAAGGGCATTACATTGAATATGATAAAGGTCATGTTGGAGCGAATTAGTGCCTTGTAGGTCGTACCCGCAACAGTTTCGGTACAATTTTGTAATTAATAGTCGATTCTATTCCTGTATTAATCAAAATATGCTCACATTTGTGGGAAATTTTGGTAATGCAAATAAAAAAAATCGACGTTATTATACCGGCTTACAATGAGGAGGCCTCTATTGCTCATGTCATTAACGACATTCCCAAGGAGGTTGTCCGCGAAATTATTGTTTGCAATAATGCCAGCACGGATAATACCGCGGAGGTCGCACTTCAGGCAGGGGCTACCGTCCTGAACCAGCCTCGAATGGGATATGGCAGCGCTTGCCTCAAAGGCATTGAATACCTCAAAGCAAAATCGGAAGACGAACAGCCCGAAATCGTCGTATTTCTCGATGGAGATTATTCCGACCATCCGGAAGAGTTGCCATTGGTCGCAGCACCCATCATAGAAGCCAATTACGATATGGTAATTGGCTCGCGAGCAGCGGGCACACTCGAAGAGGGGGCTATGATGCCACAGCAGTTATTCGGCAATTGGCTTGCCACTAAGCTTATCAAACTAATCTACGGTTATCACTTTACAGATTTAGGTCCCTTTCGGGCAATAAAATGGTCGCAGCTCCTCGCTATGGAGATGAAGGACCCCGACTTTGGTTGGACGGTAGAAATGCAGGTGAAAGCTGCCAAAATGAAAATGAAATGTACGGAGGTACCTGTCACTTACCGCAAGCGAATTGGTGTATCGAAGGTGTCGGGAACGGTCAGAGGTACCATCCTGGCAGGACATAAAATACTTTGGACAATTTTTAAATTAATGTAATATGCACATTTTTGCTTATCTAGTATTGGTGATTTATACGCTGGCGCTCACGTATATTACGGTGTATTGTTTGTTTCAGTTCAATTTGCTTTATTTTTACAAAAAGGGACACCAGCATCCCTTCGAAGAAAAGAAAAAACAGTATAACACCGGCAAACAACTCGTCGCCGCCGGAATGGATACGGATGATACCAAAACGGAATTGGCGCCCTTTGTTACCATTCAATTGCCCATTTTTAACGAGATGTATGTCGTGGAGCGTCTTATTGACAACATCACTCAATTTGATTACCCCAAGGATCGATTTGAGATACAGGTACTCGACGACTCTACCGACCAGACGGTAGAAATATCAAGAGCAAAAGTGGAAGAATATCAGGCAAAGGGCTTTCAAATTTCCCTGCTACACCGGACTGATCGTAAGGGCTATAAGGCCGGAGCGCTCAAGGAGGCGACCAAGGTAGCCAAGGGGGAGTTTATCGCCATATTTGATGCCGATTTTTTACCCAAGCCCGATTTTTTGAACCAAACCATTCCTTATTTTGATAACCCCGAAGTCGGTGTTGTACAGACGAGATGGGAACATATCAACGAGGATTATTCCCTTATCACCAAATTGCAGGCGCTCCAGCTAAACGTCCACTTTCGGGTGGAGCAGAGCGGGCGGATGTTCGGTAAGCAGATGCTACAATTCAACGGCACTGCTGGCGTCTGGCGCAAAAAAGCAATCGAAGATGCCGGAGGTTGGGAGGCTGACACCCTGACGGAGGATTTGGATCTCAGCATCCGCGCACAATTAAAGGGCTGGAAAATCCGGTTCTTAGAGCAAATTGGCTCCCCCGCTGAGTTGCCCATTGAGATGAATAGCCTGAAGTCACAGCAGTTTCGGTGGATGAAAGGCGGGGCGGAGACTGCCCGGAAAATGCTGCCCACTATATGGAAGTCGGATTTGAACTTTAAGCACAAGATATATTCGACTATTCACCTGCTGGCGAGTTCTATTTTTTTGTTTGTCTTCGTCGCAGGGGTCTTTAGCGTACCTTTGTTGTTTTCGCTCGGGGAGCTTTTTAACGTTGGCTTTGATAAAAACTTCTTCGGTTATTTCCTCGTGGGATTGTTGTCTGTTATCATTATTTACTACGTTGCCAATGTACAGGCAGAGTTGCAGCCGGGTGAGAGTCCGATTGGGAAGATGCTGAAATTCGTCCTGTTGTTTCCCTTGTTTTTGAGTTTGTCGATGGGGCTTTCGCTTCATAATTCTATCGCTGTATTGCAGGGGTTCAGAGGGAAGCGTTCTCCTTTTATTCGCACGCCAAAGTTCAATATCAAGTCTATCAATGACTCCATTAGTTCCAAGAACTACTTGAGTAAGAAGATTTCCTGGACAACTATTTTTGAAGGCGTATTGGCATTGTATTTTTTATTTGCCGTTATTGGGGCCATTTATTTAAAAAATACTACCTTTATCGTTTTCCATCTGATGTTATTTATCGGATATGCCGGAATCTTTTATTATACGTTGAAGGTGCCTAGGGTGCGGTGAGTTGTGCGGAATGAGTTGTGAGTTGTGAGAGACTGAGAGAAGGGGAGACAGAGAGATGGAGAGATTGGGCGAATAGGCGAGTGGGCGAGTGGGCGAATGATAGAATGATTGAATGCCTGCCTCATGACCGAAGGCTTGCCTCCCGACAGAAACGAGGGAGGGAGGGAGGAGTGAATGATTGAATGAAGGGGAACGCGGATAACACGGATTGAAAGGATTTACACGGATTTGAATGATTGAATGGGAATTGGAACGAACCTTTGCGCTCTTTGCGAACTTTGCGTGAACCTTTGCGAGCCTTTGCGGGAAATTGAATGATTGAATGAAGGGGAACGCGGATAACACGGATTGAAAGGATTTGCACGGATTTGAATGCCTGCCTCATGACCGAAGGGAGGGAGGAGTGAATGAGTTGTGAGAATTGGAGACTGAGAGACCGAGAGACTGAGGGACTAAGAGACTTAGAGAATGGGCGAATGGGCGAATGGGCGAACTTTGCGTGAACCTTTGCGAGCCTTTGCGGGAGAATTGGGAGAATTGTGAGACTTAGAGACTTAGAGATTCTTAGCGTGCCTTAGCGTGACCCTTAGCGGGAAAAAGAATTGAATCGTACAAAAAAACAAA
>JALVDO010000074.1 GCA_027008975.1 Saprospiraceae bacterium
CCCCGCATGATAATGGCAAAGGGATTGTCGCCAAAACCATCAAAATCAGATAGCTTTTTTTCCATTAGATTGTAGGTGTTGAACCGGTATTCTATTCGAGTACCCCATAACTCCATTTCGAAGGTATTGGGGTAATAACGGGATGTTTTACTCGTATAGATAGCTATTGCAGCAAGGGGCTTTTGCTCTCATCATTTGATTGCGAATCATAGTACGATGATTGTGAAACTTTTTTGCCTTGTTCTCTGCCGGTACCAAAGTAATTTCTTCCGCCCCAATAGACCTATTTACGTGATTTGTCGTTATTATTGTATATTGCAGTGATTTTCAATTTTTGCTATGGAAAAAATATACAAACTATTCGGCATTTTATTATTAATGATGGGCGCGCTTGAAGCGAATGCAACACACAATCGCGCGGGAGAGATATTTGTGGAGCAGGTGGGAGATTGCAGTACCAGCCTGACTGTCAAGGCGACTATTGTAACTTATACCAAAGTCGGTGGAGGAGTGACTGTAGATAGAGATACACTCAAACTCCTTTGGGGGGATGGCATGGCGGATTTGGTACCTCGAAGCAATGGACCTGGGACCCCACCCAATGGTGAGCTACTGGAAAATGGGGTGAAAGTCAACCGCTACATTGCCTACCATACTTATTCCACGCAGGGACAGTACACCCTTAGTATGCAGGATCCGAACAGAGATTTTGGTATTTGGAATCTTTATTATCCCTACTCCGGGCAAATTCCATTTTATGTACAGACGGTCTATACGCTGACAAATGCACAGTTTCAGGGGTGCAATGATACACCTCGTTTGCTACAGCCGCCATTGGATGTAGGCTGTGTGGGAGTACCTTATACGCACAATCCCAATGCTTATGACCCCGATGGTGATAGTTTGTCATTTCAATTTATTGTACCTTTGATGGACAGAAACGAGGAGGTACTCGAATATACTTTCCCTAATCAATCTACATCTGCTATTCCCGCTGTCCCCGGGGAGGATACCTTGACGATTGACCACCAAACGGGACAAATCTACTGGAACGCACCACAGAAAGCAGGTGAATACAGTTTGGCAATATTGATAGTTTCATACCGGAATGGCTTCCCATTGGATAGTATCATTCGCGATATGCAAATCCTTATTAAAGACTGTGAAAATGACCCGCCGGAGATTGAATTGCCTTATGATGAAATATGCGTCGTGGCAGGTGAGGTGGTAGAGTTTGACGTCGTCGCGACAGCTCCACTGACAGATGAGTCTCAGAAGGTAAAATTGGTAGCACAGGGAGGCCCCTTTGAGCAGGGGGATGAATCTGCTACTTTTCTGCCCAATGATACGCTGTTTTATGAAGACCCCTTTGTACGCACTTTCCGCTGGCAAACGACTTGTAATCATATCGAAGATCAGTATTACACCGTCGTTTTCAAGGCGGAGGATGATTATTTTAATCCCGAATCGGGGCTTGCGACGCTCAAGCCGGTACGGATAAAAGTCGTAGGACCTCCACCGGAGGATGTAGGGGCGGTTTCCTCTTCCGGGAGTATCACGGTGAGTTGGGAAAAGCCTTACATCTGTGAGGATGCCGATAATTTTTACTTCCGTGGATTTAGCGTTTGGCGGCGTATTAACTCCAACGATTTTGAAATAGATAAATGCCGCCCCGGACTGGACGGACGGGGGTATGAAAAGGTCAATATCGGGCTGACCAACGAAATGCTGGATGGCAGATATCAGTTTGTCGATAATGATGTGGAGTCGGGGCGAACGTACTGTTATCGCGTCGTAGCACAATTTGCTCACTCCTCTCCAAGTGGTAATTTCCCTTACAATCCGGTAGATGGATTGCCTTCGGAGGAGGTCTGTATCCAGTTGGCAAGAGATGTCCCTTTGATGACCAAAGTGGATGTTACTGCCACGAGTGCGACGGATGGCGTGATAGACGTCTGTTGGGCAAAACCCAATCCAATGGATTTGGACACCATTATGCATCAGGGACCGTATCGCTACGAAGTGTTGCGGGCAGTTGGTATGACGAATGACGAGGCTGATTTTGTTCCAATTGGCGTTGAGTTTACGACGACCTCTTTTGGGGAGATGGTCGATACCTGCTTCACAGATGCCGGGCTAAATACCAGCGAACAGGCTTATAGCTATTTGGTTAATTTTTATTCGGCGGGTACGCTGATTGGGGCATCCAATACGGCTTCTTCTGTTTTTCTTAATATTAATCCTACGGACAATGAATTGCAATTGTCCTGGTCGGAACTGGTGCCTTGGACGAATACGGAGTACGTTGTTTTTCTACAAAATGGACAAACCGGGGTGTTCGAACCAATCGATACGGTATTGGGGATGAATTATGAGGATAAGGATTTGATTAACGGGGTAGAATACTGCTACAAGATTGAAGCACTGGGTACTTATGCAATTGATGGAATTCAGAGTCCGCTTATCAATTTCTCACAGGAGGTGTGTAGCGTTCCTGTGGATAATGTTGCACCCTGTCCGCCATCTTTGGAGGTGACTAATATTTGTGATGCCGGCTTCAATTGTAATAATGTAGGGGAGTTGTTTAACACCTTATCATGGACGAATCCCATCGTGACTTGTGAGGAGACGGATGATGTTGTCGGTTACAATATTTACTACAAGCCTTCCGGGAATAGCACCTATGAGCAAATTATTAATATTGATGATGCCAATCTGACCTCTACGGAGCATATTCCACCCATTGGATTGGCAGGATGTTATTATGTGACGGCGGTGGATACATTCGCTAATGAAAGTCTGCCTTCTATGGAGATTTGTGTCGATAATTGTCCGTTTTACGAATTACCTAATACCTTTACGCCAAATGACGATGGTCAGAATGATATTTTCAAACCATATCCCTATTGCTTTGTTGAAAAGGTGGATTTTGTGGTGTATAACCAATGGGGAGGAGTGGTGTTTGAGACTTCCGACCCCGATATTAACTGGGACGGAAAAGATAATAAAGGCAAAGATATGTCGAATGGGGTGTATTATTATACCTGCGTTGTCTATGAGCAGCGGGTGGAAGGGGTAATCGCCCGAAAGGAGGTGTTGAAGGGGTATATTGAATTATTGAGATAATTGAGGGATATTGTCAGAATGGATAGCTGACGACAGGAAATTCGATCCCCGAGCTGACGGTAGGAAGACCGGGGAGCGGATTTGCATAGGAAACCATTTTCGGGAGGCAAGCCTTCCGAATTTGAATTTCAAATCAAAGATAAAAAAAAATGTTTACAGGAATAATCGAATCACTTGGCGTAGTGGAGAAAATTGAAAAAGAAGGGACGAATCTGCATTTGACAATTGCTTCTCCCATCTCTAATGAATTGAAAATAGACCAGAGTATTGCACACGACGGCGTATGTCTTACGGTCGTCGCACAGGATGAAAAGACGCATACCGTTACTGCGATTAAAGAGACACTGGACAAATCGAGTATCGGAGCCTGGGAATTGGGGCATCTGGTCAATCTGGAGCGGGCAATGGTATCCGGCGCACGCCTGGACGGCCACATGGTACAGGGACACGTCGATATGCGCGGAGTGTGTATTGGGGTGAAAGACGAGGACGGGAGCAAAATTTTTCGCTTCCGATACCCAAGGGATAAGCACCACATCGTCGTAGATAAGGGGTCTATCTGTATTAACGGGGTAAGTCTGACGGTAGTAGATCCGGTGGATGATATTTTCTCTGTCGCCATTATCCCTTTTACGATTGAACATACCAACTTCAAGGAGATAAAAGAAGGAACGACCGTCAATCTGGAATTCGATATTATCGGAAAATATATTGCACAGTATATGGAGGCTTACCGGGAATTGGCATAATATTTCAATGCCTTATTCCTTTTTCAATACTATTTCCTCGCCCTCTTCTCCTTCGAGATGTAGCCGGCTTCCGCGGGTGTAATATTGTGTCACCAAGCCGAGAATATGGTGGAAATCCTCCGCAAACGGGCTGTCGCAGCAGATTTCCGTGCAAAATATTCGCGAGACAGAAATCTTTCCTTCGTTTGCCTGATATTCGCCTCCACAATCATTTACATCCAAATTGGATACAAATTGGGTTTCATCCGTAAATTCCAGGATATAGTCCTTTTCGGCTTTCTCGAAATTAGAGCTCTCCCCTGATTTTATTTTTACGAGTTTCCACGCCGTACCGGATAGGCTGGCGTTTTCCTTTTTGCATGAAAATGAAAAAAGCGTCAGAAGCATCAGGATTGGTATTGTATTTTTCATTGTGTTAATTTTGTGAATATAATTTTTATCGTAAATACTTACCATGAGGGAGAAGGGAACACCCAGTACGGGGGCGTATGCCCGGATGACCCTGACTTTATCGGTCAGGGCATACACAGATGGAACAGATTTTCACAGATTTTGGTTTTTGCTTCCGCAAAAACGGGTGCAAACTCAACTGCGTTGTTCATTAATTTTCATTTGACATTGTCTCACTTTGGTCGTCAGACCAAAGACCTGCCTTCCGTCGCGCAACAGGTATGTCCGTGTGAAATACCGTGTTGATGGTGTGAAATCAGTGTAAATCTGCACCGATACGCGCCCGTATGGGGCATATCCGTGTCATCTGCGTTCCCTTTACCCCCAAATTACAAACTTATTATGAGGTGGTAAGTAGTTACTTTTTATCAAATAAGACAGTAGTTCGTGTTTAAATAGTTGGGTAAAAGTAATACTTTTGTGTCGGTGTATCGGCTTATTATATAAAAACAACTAATATGAAAAAGAAACAGGAACGGGAATTGACAGCGGTAAAGATGTTGGGACTTAAATTACCTACGGATCCCAGATGGGTGAATCTGGCGGAGAAAGAATTGGAAGAGGTACTGACAGATCACGCCTTTTGTGAACAAAAAGCTGCGACCTATTGCATTTCTCTTATTCAGCAATACCCCGACAGGGAGGATATTGTCCGCGAATTGGCACCAATCGTCACGGAGGAATGGGGACACTTCCGTTCTGTGCTGGCAGAGTTGGAGAAGCGGAACCTCTCCCTCGGCAGACAACGAAAGGATGAATATGTCAATAAACTGCTTGCTTTCCAGAAGAAAGGAGGTAGTCAGGAAGACCGGCTTCTCGAAAAGTTATTGACCTGTGCGTTGATTGAAGCCCGTAGCTGTGAG
>JALVDO010000075.1 GCA_027008975.1 Saprospiraceae bacterium
TTTCAGGACAAGACAAAAGGCTAAAGGCTAAAGTGTTCCTTGTTCGGTGTTCCTTGTTCGGTGTTCCTTGTTCGGTGTTCCTTGTTCGGTGTTCCTTGTTCGGTGTTCCTTGTTTGGTGTTCCTTGTCCCTTGTTTTTCATTCTAATTCATATCAATTAAAGTTGGACTTGGTAATACCTGTTGTTTCAACATAGATGTGAGTAAAAATGTGGTCTGAGGCGAAGATTTTTTTCTTGATTTCCGCCACGATTTGTTCCACTTTGGTGATTGGGACATCGTCCTTGAAGTTGACTTCGAGTCCGACAATGGCATCGTCAGGGCCGAGGTGCATAGAGCGAATATTCCCGTACATTTCTATCTCGTCGTAACTATCGAGGATAGCTTTTATTTTATCTACATCCTCTTGTAGGATAGCTTCGCCAATCAATAGGTCTTTTGTTTCCTTTGCCATAAAAAAAGCAACACCCACCAATAAGACACCAATAGCAATTGAAGCGATGGCATCAAATAGCGGATTGTGGTAAATATTGGATAGGGTAACTCCCAGCCCTGCAAGTAGCAATCCTACTACCGCTGCTCCATTTTCGAAAATCATAGCCAATGTTGCCGAATCTTTGGAGGCAATAAAAGCCGACGTAAATCCCTTTGGATATGTCTTACGGAATTCCTTCCAAGAGACCCAAAGGCTTGCCCCCTCAAAAACAATGGCTCCGATAAGTACCCCATAATTCCAATATAAAGCCTTCGCAGAAGCATCATGCGTCCCCGGGTCAATTATATTGTGAATACCTTCGTAAATGGCGACTCCACCACCAAGAGAAAAAATTAATATCGCTACAATAAAACTCCAAAAATATATCTCTTTACCGTGTCCGAAAGGATGGAGTTTGTCCGGGCCTCGCTTACTCTTTTTAATACCTAATAATAACAGTAAACCATTAGAGGTATCTATAACGGAGTGAATACCCTCCGAAAGCATAGCGGAGCTGCCCGTGAAAAAAGAAGCAATAAACTTGAGTACTGCAATGAGTAAATTCGCTGCGATAGAGGCAAATATTGCCAGTTTAGAACCTGATGCTGCCATAATTGTTTCTATATATCATCCCCTCGCAATCGCCTGAATCTTTTTCGGGCTTCGATTGCGAGCGTTGAGTTGTCGTATTCTAAAAATAGTTTTTCGTATAATTCCTTTGCTTTATCCGGATTCCGGAGGTCATCTTCATAGATTTCAGCCATTTCAAAAAGAGCGTTATCGGCACGGATTTCTTCCGGAAATTTATCTATAATGAGCTGAAATTTAGCAATAGCATCCTGATACCTTCGCTCTTTCTTGTCAATCTGAGCCTCTAGGTAAAGGACATCATCTTCCAGACTATGGTCGGGAAATTTCTTTTGTAAAGTATCCAGAAGTACCAGGCTCTCATCGTATCGGTTTTGAAAATTGAGCAACTCGGCTTTTGCATACATCTCAAGTGCAACGGTCGAGGTATCCAGTCCCATATTATCCATGATAAAAACAGAACGGTCAATGGCGTCGTTGGAGATAAGTTTGGAGGTAGAAGCCTTGAGTACATCAAATTGTGATTGCGCCCACGAAAAATCACCGAAATAATAAGAGAGCATTGCATTTTTATAGCGCGCAATATGCCCCAAAGGCCCTTCCTTATGTGCTTTATCAACCTGCCCGTAAAGAAGAGTTGCTTCCCAGCGCTCTCCATCCATGAGGTAAAAATCTCCAAGTTTCAGTTTAACTTTTGCCAGTAAATCTGGATTCATGCCCGGATATTTGACAACCGGCAGCAGGATTTCGATGGCTTTCTTTAAATTATTTAGGTAAAAAGCCTCTAGCTCGGCATACTCCAAAAGTACCTGAGCAGTATATTTAGTCCTACCAAATTCACTCAAAAAGTCCTCGTATTTCCTTTCTATAGCAAGTAAATCCTCCTGCGAAAAATCATTGGAAGACAACAATTGTAACCGCTGACACTTCAGGCTTTCCCGCTTTGCATCAATATAAAAAGAAGCTGCTTTTCCTTTAGTCAGGACAATATAATCATAAGCTTTGACGGCTGTTTTGTAGTCGCCATCATTGGCAGCGACCTCTGCCAAGTCATATACTCTGGAGCCACTTCCATTGGTGCGAATATCGAGTGCTTTCACTTGTCGAAGGGCACTTGCGTAATCTTTTCGTTGAATAAAAACCCAAGTCAGCAAATCGATTAATATTTCATTATCATCTTCTTCCTGAATTCGATCGTATAATTGCGTCTGTAACTCTTCGTAAAACTCCTTTGGCATGAATCGCTGTATCAACGTTTTAATGGAACGCATTTGCTGAGGACTGTAAAGTATGGCGTTGATATAATTTTCAATCATTTTGGGGTAATCGCCCTTACGACGGTAGAGTTCGCCCATGTTATAAGCAAAGATATTTTTATCATTTAATAGCTTACTGCCTTTTTCATAAACCAAAATAGCCTCATCATATCGTTGCAATTTCATGAAAGCAGATGCCAGCCGGGTGATTAGGTACTGGTCTTTAGGGAGTTGCTCAATGGCTTTTTTGTATTGTGCATCGGCTTTATTCTGCTGCTCCTGTATCTCGAACAGCTTTCCGTAGGTCACATAAAGGTTAACATTTTTGGGCTTTAGTTTAATTTGTTTTTTGATTATCTTTTCGCATCGGTCATAATCTTCGAGCGCTACCAAGCTTTCGATGTATTTATCAAAATAAAAATCACTCTTTGTCTTTTTGTATAACTTATCATAAACGGAGGCAGCCTTCTCATATTCGCCATTTTGGAAATACTGTTGCGCTAACCGGTTATCCTGCGCTTTCAAAAAGGCAGCCCCCGTCAGGAGAAAAAATATGAAGAAAAACTTTTGCATATATCTTTTTTTAGAACTTCTATCTCGTACACCATCATAAAACGAATAAACGTCCCAAAAGTTGCTACAATTTAGGACTCAATTTTATGTTTGTTTAAACCATCCGGCATATTTAATGTAAGCATCGGCAATTCTTTGTATGGTTCCCGTAAATAGTTCCCCATTCATTTTTTTTACTTTTCTAGCCGGTACGCCGGCGTAGATGTAGCCGGATTCACAAACGGTATTTTCAAGAACAACAGCCCCTGCGGCAATCAAACAATTAGATTGTACCAAAGCATTATCCATAACGATAGCACCCATCCCAACTAATATATTATCCTCTAAGGTACAACCGTGGATAATTGCCCGGTGTCCAACCGAAACGTTATTACCAATACTTGTTGCGGCCTTCTCATAAGTACCATGAATGATGGCTCCATCCTGAATGTTCACCTTATGTCCCATTTTGATACTATTAACGTCACCTCTAACGACTGCTTGAAACCACACACTACACTGGTCTCCCATGGTTACATCCCCAATAATTGTTGCATTTTCTGCAAAATAACAATCGTTCCCCCATGAAGGAGAATAACCCCGTACGCTTTTTATTAATGTCATTTTTTTTTACTTTTCTTCCTTTTTTGTTCTTAATAAGTCTATATCTTTGCCAAAGATATGGTGATTTTCTCGATCAATCCTCATCTTTCTTTCAATCTCCGCCATACTTTTCTACATCAGCTCACCCATCGATGTCAGTGCCAGTAATGTTTTGCATTCAGATTGCATTAATTCAAAAATTGCTTTTTAAAAAAAACAAATATGGAGTTAGAAATGTATAAAGACAGCTACAGGGAGTCCTGCATATTGAGCACGGAAAAAGGGATGACACTCATATTTTTTCTTTCTGCGGTGTTTATTGCGTTCTTCACTGTATTGGATTCCTCTTTTTTCCAATTTAACTATCTTTTTTGGAGAGGGATTGGTTTAGTGTTTTCAATATCCGGATTGACTATATCGCTAATCACCTCTCTAAGAGAACGCATCAATGCCAATTATTTGTTTTCTCTCAATTTCGTTGGGATTCTTGTCATGATGGAGGGTATTTTCCTGACAACTATTTTTTCCCCTTTGGCCGTAGATACTGAAAAGATGGCAGTTACCGTTGGCATTGTGAGTGTGTATTTTATATTTTACGTTTTTTCCCTGGGAGCAAAACGAGAGTTTTTTTATATCGTAGCAGCGAGCCTAATCCCCATTTTGGTTGCAATAATGCTAAATCATTCTCCCCAAAATTATGGATATTTGACAACAATTCTAGCGACGGGGATTACCGTTTTCTTTGCATTGAGAAGGTCGCATGTGCATAGTCAGGATAAGTTTGCATATAGCAAACATCTAGAAGATAACGAACGGGAATTGAAAAAAAAGCAAAGAGAGTTAGAGCGGATGAACGAAGAGTTGAGAAGTTTCAACCATTCCATTTCGCATGACTTCAAGACACCAATCAGGGCGGTCAACTCCTTCTCCCAATTATTAATCAGGGACATCAATTTAAAAAATTATCATAAAATTAACCAATATGTTCAATTCATCTCAGGTAGTATGCAAAAGATGAATAACCTATTGGAGGCACTAAACGTCGTTTCGGATATTTCGAAAAAACACATTGAATTCAAAAAAGTAGAGCTAACCCCCATTTTGGAGGATGCTTTTTCCGAAGCTTCTTTTGGCTCTACAAAAAAGTATGAATTTCATATTGCCGAAGATTTACCCCCCGTGTCAGGTGATGAGAGCTTGTTGCGGGAAGTGTTCAGTAATATTTTTTCCAATGCTTTGAAGTACAGCTACTACCAATCCACTGTAGTTATCAATGTTGGGTATTACCAAGAGGGGGACGAAACCATTATTTTCATCAAGGATAATGGCATTGGTTTTAACATGGAATACAAGGATCAATTATTCCAAATGTTCAAACGGCTCCACAATGAGGAAGAATACGAAGGGACGGGCATCGGATTGGCGATTGTAAAACGAATTATGGGATACCACCAAGGCGAAGTGTGGGCATCAAGCGTCCAAGGGAAGGGGGCTACGTTTTACTTGTCATTCCCTCGTTACGCTGCTGAGTGCGAAGTAATATTATAGATAAGCGGACGCGCCCTAATCAGCTTCCAAAACTCCGCTTTTTTGTTTTTAAAAAATCTCGGAGAGCGGCCATTTGCTTACGACTACCAAGAAGAATAAACTTGGTATGAGGACGCAGTCTGGTCTCGGGAGAAGGATTTACCTGATACTTCCCGTTCTCATCCATAAAACCAATAATATTGGTTCCTGTGCTTGCCCGCAACCCCATCTCGACAACCGATTTTCCCTTACAATCACTGGGTAGATCTTCGTAGCTGACCTCTTCGAATTCTATGTCCGAATCGTAATCTCTCGCGATAAAGGAGAAAAACTCTACCGCTCCGGGCTTGGACACCAGAGTCGCCATATAAAACCCTCCGATTTGCTCAGGCATAATAACGTGGTCGGCACCGACCATTTGCAATTTTTTTTGTGTTTTGTATTCTTTCGCCCTGCTAATCACATTGATACCCGGATTTAAATTTTTGGCGGAGATGACAATAAAGACGTTGTCGGTATCATCGGGCAAAGCACAAATAATGGCTTTAGCATGCGTAATGCCGGCGCGTTGGAGCGCTTCATCATGCGTGGCATCATCACAGATAAACAAGGTATTTGCATCCGCCAATTGTTCGTTTTTCTGTTCCTTCAAATCTATCACTACAAAGGGAATGCTGTGGTCGTGAAAATGCTCAGCGACTTCTTTCCCGTATTTCCCGAAGCCGCAAAGTATAACGTGATTCTCAAGTTTTGAAATTTGTCTATCCATGAAATACTGCTGAAGTTTTTTGAAAATTTTCCCCTGTACAACAAAATAAGACGCCACTGTTGCCAAATAAGTAAATACTGCAATATTGAAAATAATGAGAATCGAAGTAAACAGTTGCCCATTTGGAGAAAGAGGTTTTACCTCCGAAAAGCCAACCGTTGAAATTGTAATCACACTCATATACAACGCCTCTCTCAAAGAGAAATGTTCAACGACCATGAATCCAACCATCCCGATTACTATCTGGCTAAAGAATACAATTACTGCAGTCTTTAGACTCATGATTGAAAAAATCAACGACCAGGATTTTCGCACATTTCGATTTTGGCGCTTTTTATTACCTCGCATCCCTTTTTTGTAAAGACCTTATTCAATTAAAAATCTAATGGCTAGTTCGTATCCTTTCATCCCTAATCCTGTTATCATTCCAGCACACTTTGCACTCAAAAAAGAGTGCCGCCGATAAGACTCTCTTTCAAATACATTAGAGATATGCACCTCAACCACGGGTACCTCGACAGCAGCTATTGCATCGGCAATAGCAATGGAAGTGTGTGTATAAGCCCCTGCATTCAATACGATACCCTGATAAGAAAAACCCACTTCGTGAATTTTATCAATAATCTCTCCTTCGTGGTTCGATTGAAAATAATGTAAAGATACCGTAGGGAAATTTAACTGCATACTCGCCAAAACTTCCTCAAAAGTCTGGTGCCCGTATATTTCCGGCTCCCTCTTTCCTAGAAGATTGAGGTTTGGTCCATTAATAATAATGATGCGCATGGTGCTAAGTAATTACTTTTTAATTTGCCATTTCCGACAAAAATTTAATCCTCACCAATTGAATTTCCTCTCTAGTAATATCGTCTTCTTTTAATTCCTGAAAGGCTTCCTCGACCGAGTCTGATTCCGACTCCATAAAGTATTCGTAAATATCCTCACGTGTGTACTCATCCATATTGTCTTCTAAGTAGTAATCAATATTGACCTTCGTACCGGAATGCACAATGGCATCCAGCTCCTGATACAAATCTTCCATTGATAGTCCGTTGGATTCGGCAAGGTCTTCCAAAGGAATCTTTCTATCAATTCCTTGAATAATATTGACTTTCACTTTGGACTTATTGGCAACCTGCTTCATGATAAATTCCGTCGGACGGATAATGTCGTTCTCTTCGACATAATCCTCAATAACTTTCAAGAATGGGCGTGCATATCGTTGGGCTTTACCCGAACTAACTCCCACAATCTTGCGCATATCATCCATTGTAATAGGATATTGAGTGGCCATATCTTCAAGGGAAGGATCTTGGAATATGACATAGGGCGGGACGTTGAGCCGCTTGGCTTCTTGTCGCCTCAGATCGGTCAGAATACGGATAAGTACTTCATCAAGAACAGCAGTTTGTCCATGTGGTTCACCATCATCAATTTTCTCTTTATCGTAATTGTGATTGATTGGTATTTTGAATGAAGTGGGCTTCTCGAGAAACGAGAGTCCTTTAGTGGTCATTTTAATCAATCCATAAGTTTCTATATCCTTACGAAGTAACCCATGAATCATCGCCTGTCTGAATATTGAATTCCAAAAAGTCTCATCAAAATCTTTTCCTTCGCCAAAATGATCTTTCAAGTTAAATTTAAAATCCTTGATTTGTTTGGTCTCCTTACCCATGATAAAATCAACCAAGACCTTGATACCGAAATTCTCCTGCAATATTAAGACTGAATTCAAAGCGGTCAGCATCTGCTCCTTTGCTTCCACCCTTTCCTTTGGATGCCGACAATTATCACACATCCCTTGGCACTTCTCCTCCGGAAACTCCTCTCCAAAGTAATGCAATAAAAATTGCCTTCGGCAGGAGGTCGTCTCCGCATAGGCAATTACCTCCGATAATAATTGGGCACCCATGTCTCGCTCTGCAACCGGCTTGTCCCGCAGGAATTTTTCCAAGCGAAG
>JALVDO010000076.1 GCA_027008975.1 Saprospiraceae bacterium
ATCTTTATAGGAATAATAAGCAACGCAACGCCCTTCGAGACCATCTCGTCCGGCTCGCCCTGTCTCCTGATAGTAATTTTCGATACTCTTGGGAATGTCATAGTGGATAACAAATCGGACATCCGGCTTATCAATCCCCATTCCAAAGGCAATTGTTGCTACAATAACGTCAATATCCTCCATTAGGAAGGCATCCTGCGTCGAACTTCTAGTCTTGGCATCAAGCCCGGCATGATAAGGCGCTGCTTTGATGTCATTGACGAGGAGCATTTTGGCAATCTCGCCGGCTGATTTTCGGCTTTGCACGTAAATAATGCCTGACTTCCCTTTGATGCTCTTAATAACCTGAACGATATTTTTAATCGTTTCATCTTTCTTGCCCTTCGGGCGCATTTCGTAGTAGAGATTCGTGCGATTAAAGGATGAAATAAAGATATTGGCATTATCCATGTTGAGGTTTTTGACGATATCCGTCTGTACCTTTGGTGTAGCGGTGGCAGTCAATGCGATGATGGGAATATCCGCGCCAATACCATCCAGCATCGTTCTTATCCGCCGATATTCCGGACGAAAATCATGCCCCCACTCCGAAATACAATGCGCCTCATCTACGGCGACAAAAGACACATTAGTGTTTTTGAAAAACTCAATATTTTCTTCTTTTGTCAGCGTTTCGGGTGCAACAAACAACATTTTAGTATGCTTGGCGCGAATATCTTCTTTGACTAATTTCATCTGACTTTTCGTCAAGGAAGAATTGAGGAAGTGCGCGACCTCATCTCTTTGACTATAACCTCGAATGGAATCGACTTGATTTTTCATTAATGCAATCAGGGGAGAGATGATAAGTGCTGTACCCTCCATCATTAAAGCCGGCAATTGATAGCAAAGCGACTTGCCGCCACCGGTTGGCATAATAACGAAGGTATCTTTACCGTCTAAGACACTCTGAATAATAGCTTCCTGATTATCTTTGAATCCGTCAAACCCAAAGTGGGTTTGAAGCGCTTCATGCAAATGATTTTTAGTATCGACCATGTTTTTTTTCTTTAAGTTGCCGGACTCAAATCATCCGAACTTCGCAGAGAAGAACAAATTTGCTCTTGTTTTTGTGTTATAAAATATTTGCCTAAATATTATCTGTCTTGTGTCCAATTTGGTGTTAAAACGGACGTTGTTATATTGTATTGAAAAAGATGACAACTTTCATACTCATCCAAAATCGGTTTTAAAAATACGATTTTTTTTTGAAGTACCTAAATTTTTTTTCAAAAAATGATTCAAAAACACCATTTTTGAGGTGTTTTATTTTGTAAAATCATAGTTTTTTAACAAAACGGTCACAAAAATAATAAAATCCATTGATGAAGTCAACTGAATTGATATTAAAAACCGCCATTCGTACGATAGACATCGAACAATTAACGTTACTCGACCTAAAGAAGAGTATTTCGCCCCATTTCATCGAGGGAGTTGAAAGTATTTTTCAATCGAAAGGCCGCCTTATCATTACCGGAATCGGAAAAAGTGCTTTGGTGGGACAAAAAATTGTTGCCACCCTCAACTCGACGGGAACGGCAGCCCTATTTATGCACGCTGCTGATGCCATCCACGGCGATCTCGGTATGATACAGCCGGAGGACATGGTACTCTGCATTTCCAAAAGCGGAAACACCCCGGAAGTAAAAGTTTTAATCCCCTTCCTAAAGCGCCTTGGCAATAAAGTAATTGGGATGGTCGCTAATAAAGATTCCTATCTAGGACTGCATTGCGATTATCTTTTCCTCACTCCTATCCGGCAGGAAGCCGACCCCAACAATCTGGCACCCACGGCGAGTACTACTGCCCAAATGGCACTCGGGGATGCTATTGCTACTTCTCTTTTGGCCTTGCGAGGTTTTACGCCTAATGACTTCGCTAAATATCATCCCGGCGGTGCGCTGGGTAAACAACTTTACCTCGAAGTAGGTGATGTATATCTAAATAATGAAAAACCGGCTGTCGGAAGAGATGCATCTCTTCGGAAAATCATCATGGAGATGACCTCCAAACGACTGGGTGCCACTGCCGTGGTCGACGACCAAAACCAACTCCTCGGCATCATCACTGATGGCGACCTGCGTCGGATGCTTGAAAATAAAAAAAAGGTGGATACCGTCACAGCTAAGGACATCATGACGACTTCCCCCAAAACCGTCCGACCCGATACGCTCGCGATGAAAGCACTACAAACGATGCGCACACATAGCATCACTCAATTGGTGGTCGTCGATGGGGAACGCTACCTTGGCATTCTTCATTTACATGATTTGCTCCGGGAGGGGTTGGTGTGATTTTCGACAAATCTTTACCCATATTTTGTCCCGATGGGGCTGCCCATATTGTGCCCCTCTAGGGCAGTGATTCCCAATAGCTCCAACGGGGCTCAATATGGGCGCATAGCGTACCCCTATATTCCTTTCCGACGAGGACGCGTATGTGTATCAGCTCGGGGTATGCAAAGGAAATGTCAGATTGGGGTATGCAAGGGAAGTCAGTTCAGTATTTAATCCACTCTCACGCGCACCCCTTCCGAATGACTGGTATAAGCCGGTGCATACATACATTGAATCGTCGTGATACCATTAGAGAAATCCCCTTTATGGATGACTCGAATGGGGTACTCAAACACATAAGTGCCCCTTGGGAGGTAAGAGAAAAAGAAATCCGTCGCCGTATCGGAAGTGCTTTCGTAATAGCCCAATCCGCCCTGCCATTTATATTGGCTCAATACGTTTATCGGTTCAAATCCGCTGGCGCGCATATCTTTCATATGTACATATTCCATCGGCCTATCCACCCGCAATTCGATGCGCACCTTTAGTTTATCCCCCGGAATCAACGTTGCATGTTCATCCACTTTCTTCAATACAGGTCCGTTGTCAGATGCTACTTCTTTGAAGAGTTGCTTTTTCAATTTCAGTGGTGTGTCTTCAAAAAAATCTATCTTATCCAAATCCTCAAAATATTGCCAATAGGCACTCCCCCAGGCGACTATTTTGTTTGGATTTTTGATTTTCACCGTTGCTAAAGCGGTACTGATATCATCGCCTTTCCAACTTACTTTGAAGTAACCCGAGCCGGCTTCGACGGTTTGTTGGGCAGTTGCGATGGCTTTTTCCTGTGTGCGTGCCTTGGGCAGATTTATTTTCAAATCCCTGCTCTCGGGCAGCCATTCGGTGCCATTCATCAGTAAGGCATAGATGGCAGACGCCGTCGCCTTGGTCGTTTTCCAGTGAGTCGTCTCCTTGTTTTTCAACAACCAAAGCCGCATCTCGTCGATGGCATCCGTATCATCAGTCAACTCTGAAAACACTTCTATCATCAAGGAGTGTGTTTCGATGGGGAGTTGATACCAAAAGTAGCCGGTATTATACTTCCAGTACATGCCCAATTCATCATTGTGCAGGGCGCGCTCACGGAAAGAAGCTATCGTCTCTTTGACAATCTCATCGCGTCCGTAGCGATGCGATGCCAACGATAACAACCCTTGCTGATAAAGTCCTTTTTCAGTCCAGTATTTTGCTGCCTGGTCCAGATAGTATCCGAGGATTTTTTGCATCTTATCTTCAGAAAACCCCTGCTTAATAAAGAAGGAGCGAGCGTATAGATAATGAATCGCCATATTAGACAGGTGGTCTTTTTCAAAATCATCTTTCCCCGCCTGTACCCGTTGCTCCAATTCCTCATAATCGCGTTTCATTTCATTATCAATAAAACTGACGGCTTTTGATATGAGTTGCTGCGCATCCTGATTCCGGTCAATATCTTTTACGCCCAGTTGTTTTAGATGTCCAAATCCCTCTACGAGATACTGGGTAATATACCAACTGTCGCGCCCACCGGGAAACCACGCAAATCCGCCGGTGACAGATTGTCGTTCTTTTAATTTTCGCAGCGTCTTGTTCTCCTCCCGTGCCAGTTTATTCAGGTCGAATAGCAAGCCGATGTTTTTTCGCTGTTCGGCTTCGCTTTGGGCTTCCAATACCCAGGGCGTTTCTTTCAGCAAAGCAGACTTCAGCGCTTCGTTTTTTGTCAATTCGGCATCGAGTGCATCGGTATTTTTCCACTGATCGAGCACCTGCCGTATTTCAGGATATTCATTGGCGACTGCCGATGCCAGTGAATTAGCGTAATAACGGCTAAAAATTTGCTCTGTACAATCGTAAGGATATTCCATCAGATATGGAAGCGACTTGACAGCATACCAAGCGGGATTTGAGGTGAATTCCAGTGTGTAATTGAAGTTTTGAATGGTCGAAGACCGGCTCGCCTTTTGGAAGTGTTTAAAATCAAAAGTCCTGCTCTTTCCCGCTTTGACGGTCATCGGCATAGTCTCTGTCACCAGCATTCGGTTAGTCAGTACGGGCAGCGTATTTTCTTCTCCGTCCGAAAAATTACCGGCCTGTGCAACTACACGGTGGGTTACTGCCATGACCTTCCCTTTGGGAATTTTTATTTTCCACGACAGTCCCTGTGAACGTCCTTTTTCCACATCGAACTTCACTTGAGGAATGGTATTGTCCAGCAGGTTGTCAATCGGTTTCATCGTGAGCGCATCGAAGAGAGACAAGGTCGCTACTCCTGCCAGATTTTTATCCGAAAGATTGCTTACCTTGGCGGTAAATTCGATTATATCCCCTTCCCGAAGGAAGCGGGGCGCATTCGCCTGTATCATTAATTCTTTCTGTGTAACCAGTTCTTTGGTACTGACAGCTGTTTTCAAGTCGGTGGTATGTGCCAGTGTCATAAACTTCCACCTCGTCAGTGCCTCGCTCATGGTAAATTTCAGAATGACATTTCCATCTTTATCAGTACGCAGATCGGGCATGAAAAAGACCGTCTCGTTGAAGTTAGTTCGGATTTTAAGCGGGGGCGTGGTATCTTCGGATGGTGCTTCTTCGGTGGTAGGGGGAGCGGGAGGAGCCTCAGACTCATCGAACACGACACTTACCTCATCCATCTCCATATTCGCGTCAGAGACAACTACTTCGGCAACCTTACCATCTCCCCGTCTTCCCTTTTTCATCACGGGAGCGCTTTCTGCCATCATTCTAATAGGAGCACCATCCATAAAACCATATTCCCTAATTCCGATATTGATTAGAGACAGGAGTCGGCGGTATTCTTTGCGTGGCAACACCAGTTCAGGTGCCCGATACCACGCCAGCGACCGAGCCGGAGAGACATGAAATCCTCTTGGCCGCCAGGTGAACGCGGGGGCATAGGATGTCCTGTACAGGGATAAAAACCAATTGTTAGCTGCAAATTGGTCGAGAGAAGCATCGTACATGCTCGCCAGCACTTCGGCTGCGGCTTTTTCGCCGTTCGGTCCTTTGATTTTCAATTGCCATTCCTCTTCTGTTCCGGGCTTTAGCTTGTCCCTGAATACGGCGTACTCGATTTCGAGTTTTTTATCATCCCAAGGCACCACAACCGGCAAGTAGGTCGTAAACGGTCGATTATGGCGCATATAGGTCAGCCCTACAACCATCTGCCCACGCTCCTGCTCTGTCGCGACGAAGTTGATTGTCGTACGGTTTTTGATATTGAGCCAATCCGATTTTAGCACCTTTTTGTGCCCTTGCAACTCATAGAGTACGTGCATTTTTTCGATTGGAGCCGCCAACAACAACTCCGCCTTTTCATTGACTCGGTAGGTCGGCTTATCCAATTTGGCAATTAATGCATTTACTTTTGGCAGTTTTTTATTTTCCTTATCGGAAATGGTAAAAAAGCGTTTATCTTCCACGACATCACCACTTTTGTCTTTCGTCGTTATGAGTACGACGTATTGCCCGACAGCAAGATGTTCCGTTTGAAGTCCTACTTGGGTGGTATCAGCCGTATTGAAGGTGGTATTTAGTACTATTTTTAATGGCTTCCAATTTTCGACCTTATCCTCTTCTGCGTAAGCATAATGCGGGAAGTATTTCTTGTATTTATATTGCTTTAACGAATAAAGATCCGGTGCATTCCAGTAGCGGTTGACGAATACTCTGTCCGGAGTCTCTAATTGCTTCACGACCAGCGTCCCCTGTGCAGGCTGGAATACGCCATTCAGATTGGTGGTCTTAATGGTAACGACTGCTTCGCCGTCACCTTTATCAATATTATCATCAATGGATACATTCGCCATGAGGCTCAAGTAACCGAATTTAAACGACCGGGAGGTGCTGTGCGTTTCCCCCGTCGCATCGACTACATCGGCATAGACCGTAAAATTAAAAAGTGGTTTTTTATCCCGGCTTATACTAGCGTCTGGTTTGGCTTCAAACTCAATAGTGAAAGTACCATCCGCCTCGGTTGTCGTCTCTCCATTGGTAATTTCCATGGAATTGCCACTCATCCAAACGGGGCGGCGGTACCACCAGGGCCACCAAGGGAAATTCACTTCCCGAACGACTCTGTACTTTACTTTTGCACCGTCAATAGCGTTACCGGCAAAGGCTTTGGCTTCGCCCTTGGCAGTGACCATATCTCCGAGCGCAAAGTCGCCTTCCAGAGGTAGCATTTCGACCGAGAATTTTGGTCGTTTGTACTCCTCCACTCTGAAGTATTTATTGCTATATCCCAAGTCGGCGTTCAGGCGAAACTGCCCTTTTAATCCCGTTTCCGGCAAGGTGTATTCGCCGTGGAAAGTACCGTATTCATTTGTTTTGTATGATTTGGACACAACTTCCTGACCATTGACGTCGTATAGGGTTACCTTGATATTTTTGTCCGTCAGCAGATGAGGACGCTGGTCTTTGCCGGTCTCTACCGCCAATCCTTTAAAATAAATTTGTTGCCCCGGGCGATAGATGGCTCTATCCATAAAAAAATGTACCGTTTGGCTAACGTTATCATTGTTATAAGGCTCATAATTATTATAGGTCTCGCCGAGGTTTAAGCAGTCTTTACCCTTGGAGAAAGTGACCACAAATCGCTTGCGCTTTCCATAGTCCGTAGGTATAAAGCCCGCTTTGTCACTCTCCTTTTCGCCGAGGGGTTTGAGGTCGTAAGTCCTTTTTCGATTATTGTATTTCCTTTCAAAAAAAGCTGCTTTCACACCGCTCATGGGCGCACCGCTTTCCCGATCTACCACGACAAAAACGGTTTTCCCCTTCTCGTCTCTTCTTTCAAAGTATCCAATATTGGAGACTGTCACCGGCGCATACCGGATGATGGATTCCCTGTCTTTTTTGAATCCGGATTTATTCGATACAAGCAGAACGTAATTCCCTAGAGGCAATTTGTCAATCATCACCTCGGTAGCATGGCGTTGGAAGTCACCGAGCTGTGGCAATTGAGCGACTTTGCTATACACCATTGGCAAACCATTCAAATAGGTCAGTTGCTCTGCTTTTCCCTTCTGATAAAACACCTCCCATTCCTCGTTGGTGACTCGCACAATCTTGATGAAAATTTCTTCTACGTTTTTATAATTGATAGCCATCAAGGCAGGCTGCTCGGGCAGAATGACTCGCTCTGCATTAAACATCAGCTCCTTGGTTTCGATTCGGGTCATTAATACAAGACACTGTTTAGCACCATAAGT
>JALVDO010000077.1 GCA_027008975.1 Saprospiraceae bacterium
TCAAGAAGGACTTTCGAAAATTATGGGGTTCAACGAAGGGAAGGCGACTCACCAAAAAACGGTACTTGTATCGCGAAGGGACTTACCTGTTTGAAATTGATGAATACCTCGACACCTTGGCAGGATTACTAGTTGTTGAAGTGGAGTTTAATAGCGAAAAAGAAGCAAATTTGTTTTCTAAACCAAGCTGGTTTGGTGATGAAATCACCCAAGTTAATTTTATGAAAAACAAAAACTTGCTTCGATTTTCTTCCACCGAGGAACTTCTGGATAGGTATAAAAATCAGACATTTGTCTGAAGGGTATAGTCATCCAAATTGTTCTTCTTTTTCGGCGATTGCAGGCAAGCCAATTCATAGCAATCTACAGCCTCTTGTACACTCATAAAGAAGTGGTCGTTTTTTAATACCTCTATAATGCCGCCCTTTGCCATTGCATCCCGAACAGGCCCCTTCACGCCGGTAAAGGCAATTTCTATACCTTGGGTGTTTAAATCCCTAACTAATTCTGCCAAAGCATGGACAGCGCTACTGTCTAGGTTGTTAATGCTCTCTGCATTGAGTATAATAAGCTTTAGTTGGGGGCCTTTTTCCGCAACGAGCGCCTCAATCTTTTCCTTGAAGTAATCCGCATTGGCGAAGTATAGCTGTGCATCAAATCGGACAATTAGTATCTCATCCTTGACAATGAGATTATCAAAGCGTTCTATATTCCTGTAGAAGTGTGTGCCGGGAACATTACCCAGAACGGCAACATGCGGGCGAGTTGTTCTGAAAATAACGAGAATAAGAGATAGAATGACACCTATTTCAATCCCAATAACCGGATCGAATGTCAGCGTGGCGAAAAAGGCAACCAATAATAAGCTAAAATCTCTTTTGTTGCTCCTCCACAAGTATTTTACCTCCTTGATGTCTATCAATCCTGAGACGGCGACCATGACAATAGACCCCAAGATTGCCTTGGGCAGGTTATGGAAAAGTGGAGTTAGGAAAAGAAGAGTTAGCATTATCATACTGGCACTAATCATACCTGCGATACCGGTTTTTGCCCCGGCTTGGTCATTGACTGCCGTCCTTCCAAACCCACCTGCAGCGGGATAGGATTGGAAAAACGAACCGAAAATACTAGACATTCCCAATGCCAATAATTCTTGATTGGAATCTACTTTGTAATCTTTGTGTTTCGCTTGTATTGCTTTGGCAACTGCGATACTTTCCATGAATCCGACCAATGCAAGCGTCATTGCAACGGTAAAAAGCTGCCCAAAAATCTTTCCATTTATATTTGGAATGCTTAGTTGAGGCAGAGCGTTTGGTATCGTACCCACGATTTTAATATCATCAGATGTTAACCCCAATAGTGTAACTACTAATATTCCAAATATTACAGCAATGAGTGGACCGGGAATGGCACGGCTTATTTTTTTCATTAACAGGATTAATACAATACCTCCTACACCGATTCCAAAGGATATCCAATTGATTTTATCAAAGCTTTGTACGGACTGAATGATGATTTCGTGTACTTTTAGACCTCTCGGAAGATTAATGCCGAGAATGTGTTTCAATTGGCTGAGCCCAATAATAATTGCTGCAGCTGAGGTGAAGCCGCTAATAACCGGATGCGATAAAAAGTTGACTAGGAAACCCAATCTGAATATACCGAGAACGAATTGTATCAGTCCAACCATCAAAGCTAAGGTGATAGCCAGCGAAATATAAGCAGCACTGCCAACCTCCGCAAAGGGGGCAATGGCTTCGAGTGTCATCAGTGAAACCATAGCTACCGGTCCGACTGCCAACTGCCTGGAAGTTCCGAAAATAGCATATACTATTAGGGGAACAATGGCTGTATATAGCCCGTATTGAGGGGGGAGTCCTGCCAATAATGCGTAAGCCATTCCCTGGGGTATTAACATCACCCCAACCGTCAAGCCCGCTGATAAGTCTCCTTTAAATTGCGTGCTATTGTATTTGGGTAGCCAATCCAAAATGGGCACCAATTGTTTAATATTCATTATTACAATATTTATTTTCTCTGATTGTTGCGCTTTGCGATGATAATCCAATATCGGAAAATCTTCTGCAGGTATTCACGACAATACGTTCTGGTCAGTACGATTCAAAATTTGTTATAGTGACGGTTAATAGCCCGTCAAAGGTGTAGACAACAATGCATTGTCGTAATGTCAACGATAATTTGGTGAAATATTGGATAAGGAGAGGCACAAAGATAAATAAAATTTACCTTTTTATCGGTGATAACGGTCACCTTGTGTCATGCATTTTCTGAAAATGACTAATGGGGTAGTTTATCCCTGACCTCAGCATAAACAAACGTGCCGATGATGGAGCCGAGCAGAACGACCAAAAATATGGTGAATCCATGCCCCAGCATAACCAACATTGGCCCCGGGCAGGAGCCGGATAATGCCCAGCCAAACCCAAAGATAGTACCGGCTATGAGATGCCTTTTTATGTTTAGTTTCATCGGTAAATAGGTCACAAAGGTATCCCTCAGGGTTTTAATTTTTAATTTTTTCATTGTATTGATGATAATTATTCCAAGGACTACTGCCGTGCCTATTATACCATACATATGAAAACTTTCAAATCTGAACATTTCGTGTATTCTAAACCAAGAAACAGCCTCAGACTTAGACATGGTTATTCCAAAAATAACTCCAACTATAAAAAAACTGATTAATTTTTGCATGATCTTTTTTGAATTTTTAACCGAAAATTAAAGGCATAATTACCCAGGTCATTGTTAGGCCTCCGATGAAAAAACCAATAACCGTAATGAGGGAAGGTAATTGAAGATGAGATAACCCTGTAATGGCATGGCCGGAAGTACAGCCACTACCGTAGCGGGCACCAAAACCAATGAAAAAGCCTCCTAGTAAAGCAAAGAGTACACCTCTTGGTGAAAAGTTCAATATCTCTCTTGCGATATATCCTTGCCCTTGTGGGTAGGCAATACCCCATTTGTGAAGGTGTTGAATAGTTGCCTCCGAAATTTGTACAGGCTCCGGACTCGCCAGAAAGTGGGCAGCAATGAATCCGCCTACGATAGCTCCGGCAGCAAAGGCCATTCGCCAATACTCATCTCTGATGTCAATGTCAAAAAAGGAGTTGCGTTTGCCTGCTCCTGCAATGGTGCAAACATTTCGGTATAGAGAAGAAAGTCCAAACTTTCGCCCCATCCAAGTTAGGAGAAACAAAACCAAGGCAATCATTGCCCCTGAAAATGCCCAATGCCAGGGCTGACTAGCCAGATGGATAAGTCCATCCCCAGTGGATAAGAAAATCATATAAAAGCTGTTGTGGTGTTCAATTATTTTGTTGAAAAAGAATTTCTTCCTTTTTCATTGCCTTGCAAAGAAATGAAAACTATTGGCAAAAGTGTAAAGATTTTCAAATAAAAATAATGCACCTTTGCAGTAGTAGTATTTTGTTAGGGGGAAATAGTATCCCCTGCTCTGTAGTTAAATATTGGAAATATGGAATATAGTCTTGGAACGAAAATCATCCTCATTCTCATCTTATTGCACTTCGTTGTTGGTTTTGGGTACTTAATGGTTAAATTAAGTGGTAAACCCAAAGACTCACAGGACTTGGATAAAGAAGAGAAAGAAAAAAAGCGGGATTAGAATGATTTTTCCTACCTTTGCGGATTATGCAAAAAACTGCCTTAGAATTAGCAACTTTTTTAGACGGCTCCATAGAAGGAAGACCGGATGTTGTTGTATTTGCACCCAGTAAAATTGAAGAAGCACAAGAGGGTACTATTACTTTCCTTGCGAATGCTAAATACGAAGACTTTTTATACACGACCAGAGCATCTGTCGTTATTGTCGATAGGGAGTTTGTACCCAAACAGACCATTAATCCGACCTTGATTAGAGTTGACGATGTGTATGCAGCTATAGCTAAAATACTTGCAGAATTTGCTCCGGTGAGTACCATACGGGATATTTCACCCCACGCGGTAATCGCCGATGATGTGTCACTTGGACAGCACGTCGGTATTGGTGCCTTTGCATCCATACATCAGGGGGTCAGGATTGGGAATAATTGTAGTATTCACGATCAGGTATACTTAGGGAAAGACGTCTCCATTGGAGAAGGGACTATTATTTATCCCGGAGTCAGAATTCTTGCCAATTGTAAAATTGGCAATTTTTGCATCATTCATTCCAATGCAGTAATAGGAAGCGATGGCTTTGGTTATGCTCCTAAAGCTGATGGGTCCTATCAAAAAATAACTCACGTAGGAAATGTCATCATTGAAGATCACGTTGAAATTGGGGCAAATACCACTATTGATCGTAGTACAATGGGCAGTACCATTATTCGGAAAGGGGTCAAACTAGATAACTTAGTGCAGTTGGGGCATAATACCGAAGTAGGAAAAAATACCGTCATTGCGGCACAAACAGGTGTAGCAGGTAGTACCAAGATTGGGGCATCAGTCCGAATTGGCGGGCAAGTTGGATTTTCGGGACATTTGAAGATAGCCGATGATACCGAAATTCAAGCGCAGAGTGGTATTGCTCATTCCATTACAGAGAAGGGGCAACGGGTCTTCGGCTCACCTGCTATCAACTATAATACCTATATTAAATCATATTTTATTTTTAAAAAATTGCCTGAATTGTATCGAACAATTTACAGGCTGGAAAAAGAAATAGCAGCATTAAAAGAAAAAAATGAGACAAAGAACGATTAAAAAAGAAGCCTCCATAGCTGGGATTGGATTGCATACCGGTGTCAATGTTTCTGTCACCATAAAGCCAGCACCTGCTGACCACGGCTATCGCTTTATGCGTGTTGACTTGGAGGACAGGCCCTATATTAATGCGGAAGTTGGAAAAGTAAGTATGACCAAGAGAGGAACGACCCTTAAACAGGGAGATGTGGAAGTCCACACAGTAGAACATATTTTATCGGCACTGAGAGGCTTGGGAGTAGATAATGTATTAATCGAAATTGACGGAATCGAGTTGCCAATCCTAGATGGTAGTGCCAAAGGATATGTGGATATGATACTCCTCGCGGGAATCGAAGAGCAGGACGCGGAACGAGTATATTTTGAAATAACAGAACCCATCGTTTTTAAGGACGAGGAATATGGCATAGAGATAGTCGGACTTCCCGCAGATGG
>JALVDO010000078.1 GCA_027008975.1 Saprospiraceae bacterium
GAACAATGAAGTGTTATTCACTTTGGTATTCGATGTGAAAGCAGATGCAAACTTGAGTGACCTATTGGGCATTAGTTCACGTTACACTAAAGCAGAGGCTTACGTAGAGGGTAATACGAGCGATGTAGCCATCCACTTCAGCAATGGAGCGGAAGCGACCGCGAAGTTTGAGGTGTATCAAAACACGCCGAACCCATTCAAGGGAGAGACGGTCATAGGATACAACCTGCCGGAAGCAACAGCCGTAACAGTAACGATACAGGATGTGACGGGCAAGATATTGCGGGAAGTGAAGATGGATGGTCAGAAGGGCTACAATGCATACACCATCAAGTCAAAGGACTTGGGTGTAAGTGGCGTATTATACTACACAGTAAAGACAGACAAATACACAGCAACCAAACAAATGGTTTTGGTGAAGTAGTGTAATGAAATAATGATTTGTTATTAGAATGGCTGCTCCGCTTGCGGGGTGGCCATTTTTTTGTAGCTTTGCCAACCGGGAATAATATGCAATTCATGAAAAAGCTAAGCTTAAAAGAATTAAACAGAATATCCGTATCGGATTTCAAAAAAAAGGACAAAACGCCTATTGTCCTCGTATTGGATAATATCCGTTCGGGAAATAATGTTGGCTCAGCTTTCCGGACAGCGGATGCTTTTGCCTTGGAGAAAATTTACCTTTGCGGAATAACGGCAAAACCACCTCATCGCGAAATACTGAAAACAGCTATTGGAGCAACGGATTCTATGGATTGGGTCTATTTCGACACCACAGAATCAGCTGTTAAATCATTAAAAAAACAAGGTTTTCATATTGCTGCCATTGAGCAGGTTGATAAAGGCGTTTTTTTACAAGATTTCGAAATGCCAAAAGAAGGGAAAATCGCCTTGGTTTTTGGGAATGAAGTAAAAGGAGTAGGGGAGACCATCGTTAATTTAGCTGATTCTTGCATTGAAATTCCCCAATTTGGGACCAAGCACTCCCTGAATATTTCTGTTTGTCTCGGCATCGTTGTCTGGGACCTCTTTAAAAAAATTACCTTTGAGTAATCCGATAAACCTGCCTATCCGTCCCGAACTGCGGGCAGCATTTTTAATTCCTAATTCAACTTCAGGACATCGAGGAAGGCTTTTTGTGGGATGGAAACATTTCCTACCTGACGCATTTTCTTCTTGCCTTTCTTTTGCTTTTCCAGCAACTTACGCTTACGGGTAATATCACCACCGTAACATTTGGCGGTCACATCTTTGCGCAGGGCAGAGATAGTCTCACGGGCAATAATTTTAGCGCCAATGGCAGCCTGAATGGCAATAACAAATTGCTGCCGGGGTAATAGTTCCTTTAGACGCTTGCATATTTTCCTTCCAAAAGCCTCGGCCTTGGTACGATGAACTAGAGCAGACAGCGCATCAACTGGCTCGCCATTTAGTTTAATATCCAGCTTTACCAAATCGGCAGGCTTGTACGAATCGGGATGATAATCAAAGGAGGCGTACCCTCGTGTGACGGATTTCAAACGATCGTAGAAGTCAAAAACAATCTCTGCCAGCGGTATGTCGAAGGTCAACTCAACGCGGTATTGGGTTAGGTAGTGTTGCGATTTCAGCGTTCCGCGTTTTTCCATGCATAGGGTCATAATATTCCCAATGTATTCCGGCTTGGTGATAATCTGAGCCGAAATGATTGGCTCTTCCACTCTGTCTAACAGTGTTGGGTCAGGCATATCCGTTGGGGTGTGGATGGTTATTTTCTCTCCTTTTTTGGTGTAGGCGAAGTAGGAAACGTTTGGAATTGTAGTAATTACATTTTGGTCAAACTCTCTTGTCAGTCGCTCCTGAATAATATCCAAGTGCAGCATTCCAAGGAATCCACAACGAAATCCAAATCCTAAAGCGACAGATGTCTCCGGTTCAAAGACCAAAGATGCATCATTCAATTGCAACTTTTCAAGGCTATCCCTCAAATCCTCAAAGTCATCATTATCTACCGGAAAGATACCGGCAAAGACCATTGGTTTTACCTCCTCAAAACCATGAATAGCCTCTTCACAGGGATTATCAACATGGGTAATGGTATCTCCAACCTTAATTTCCTTGGATTCTTTTATTCCGGTGATGATATAACCCACATCACCCGTGCCTAACATTTTTTGTGGTATCTGATCCATTTGCAGGACACCAATTTCATCTGCTTTGTACTCTTTCCCTGTATTGACAAATCGCACTAAATCACCTTTTCGAATTTGCCCATTCATAATTCTAAAGTAAGCGATAGCACCTCGAAACGAATTAAAAACAGAATCAAAAATCAAAGCCTGTAAAGGAGCCTTTGGGTCACCGGTAGGTGCTGGTATTCGATCGACGATGGCAGCGAGGATTTCTTCGACCCCCAAGCCCGTTTTCCCGCTGGCATGAATCACGTCTTCTTCCTCGCACCCTAGCAAATCGACTATCTGCTCTGTCACCTCATCAATCATTGCACTTGGCATGTCCACTTTATTCAGGATAGGGATAATCTCTAGATCGTGCTCTATGGCTAGGTATAGATTGGAAATGGTTTGCGCTTGAATACCCTGAGAGGCATCAACAAGTAGCAATGCTCCCTCACAAGCGGCAATCGATCGGGACACTTCATAAGAGAAATCCACGTGTCCGGGGGTGTCAATTAGGTTGAAGGTATATTTCTCGCCATCGTTATGGTTGTAATACATCTGAATGGCATGACTTTTTATCGTAATACCGCGCTCTCGCTCCAAATCCATGCTATCTAGAGCCTGATCCTGCATGTCACGATCAGCTATCGTTTTCGTAAACTCCAGTAAGCGATCCGACAGGGTGCTCTTCCCGTGGTCGATATGCGCTATCACACAAAAATTCCTTATTTTCTCCATAGAGGGCAAAGATAGGGGTTTTTTCTTTTTCAATACAGGATTTATGGGATTATATATGTAGGCTACGTCCTGCTATTTGAGCGACGACTGAAGTCGTCGGTACCATCCAAGGCTGCTTTACACAATTTTTACCACTTTAAGCGATACATTCTTTTCCAGCATACGCTGAATAATTCGGGTTGTTTCAGGTGTTCCTCGATAAGGCTTGATACAATCTCGCATGGTTTGCGGAGTAAAGGAGGCTTCTTTGGGCAAATAGCCAAAACCCTGATAATTGCCGTCTTCGACCAGTACGATGGAGTGTTCTTCGTCGGTGCGTCCCTTGCCAATGATGAAAAAATCTTCTTGGAATACGGTCGTCATGTCTTCGAGTGCCTCCTGTGCTCTGGAGTTGTAGGTCTGCCAACTTTCCTCCCCTTTGCAGGCTCCGAGGCATTTGCCAATATGGGCATTAAAGCATACCGTGCCTCCTTTGTCTAATCCGGTCATCCTCCCACAAAGCTGGTATTTCTCAAGCATCTTTTCCAGATGCCCTTTGGCACTCCAGGCTTTCGGAAACTCTGCAAGCAGGTGGTATTTTGCCCGTTCTTTGGCGGTTATTTTTTTTGTGTCAAAGCAGAGATAGCCATCATCGTTGTAGTAATAATAGACGGCATAGGGAAATCGGCGGGTGCGTTGTGCGCGATTAACGGGCGGACGCAGGCGTTTGATTTCATCCGATTCGAGTAATAAAGCGATGAGTTCATCGCCTGTCAATTCGTAGGTTATATCGTGTACCAACTGATGGAGGCGGGCAGACTTGGTCGTTTTTTCGGTGAAATGACTGGCAATCCGAGTCTTAATATTTACGCTTTTGCCTACGTAAACGACTTTACCTTCCTTGTCGTGCATATAATATACGCCACATTCTTCGGGAAGGGAGTGGATAAAATCAATAGTGAGATTTTCAGGTAATTTGGATTCTACGATACCGAGATTAATCATCGTTTGAGCAGTCGCCTTGTTTTGTTGTTGTGCCATGATTTTCTCAAAAAGCTCAACGGTCGCCAAAGTATCCGCCATTGCTCGATGGCGATCCTTCACCTCAATCCCAAAATACTGTATTAAATTACCTAGACTGTAAGAAGACAAGCCGGGGAAAGCCTTTCGGCTCAGCCGAACGGTACACAATTGCGAACGGGTATAAGTGTATCCAAGGCGCTTAAACTCCTGCTGCACGAATCCGTAGTCGAAGCGTACATTGTGCGCAACAAAAACGGCTCCTTCTGTTATCTCGACAATTTCCTTGGCTATTTCGTAGAACTTCGGCGCACTTTCCACCATAGTCTGTGTGATTCCCGTCAGTTCGGTAATACCATAAGGAATCCGGCATTCCGGATTGATGAGTGACTCAAAGGTGTCAATTACTTTCTCGCCATCGTGAAGGACAATGGCTATTTCGGTTATTTTGTCGCGATTAGCTCTACCACCTGTCGTCTCGATATCGACGATTGCATATTTTTTAGCACCATTCAATTTGCGAGAAGCTAATCTCCCATATTATGAAAGACATTGATAACATCATCCTCCTCTTCCATCTTTTCAATCAGCTTGATAGTCTCTTCCGCCTGCTCGTCGGTCAATTCCTTATAGTGCGTCGGTATTCGTACCAATTCTGCATTGGCAACCTCGACCCCTTTTTCCTCCAGCCCTTTTTGTAAGTTGCCAAAATCTTCAAAGGAACAATAGAACAACAGTTCTTCGTCCTCCTCCTTGATCTCTTCCAATCCGTAGTCAATGAGTTCTAACTCTAACTCTTCCAAGTCTAACTCCTCACTTGGTTTGACTTTGAATACTCCCTTGCGCTCAAACATATAATCAACGGAGCCGGAGGTGCCGAGAGAGCCGCCGTACTTAGAGAAAATCATCCGCACCTTTGCGACCGTCCGATTGTTGTTATCGGTTGCCGTCTCCACAATGACTGCGACGCCGTGAGGAGCATATCCCTCAAAGGTTACTTCCTGGTAGTCGTCGGCATCCTTTGAACTTGCCTTTTTAATGGCATTTTCGATATTCGTTTTGGGCATATTTGCCGATTTGGCATTTTGGATGGCTATTCGCAAGCGGGAATTATAATGTGGGTCGGGACCACCTTCCTTTACAGCAATAGCAATCTCCCTGCCAATTTTCGTGAACGTCTTCGCCATATTGGCCCAACGCTTCATTTTTCTTTCTTTCCTAAATTCAAATGCTCTTCCCATTTAATAATTATGTTGTTTGTAAT
>JALVDO010000079.1 GCA_027008975.1 Saprospiraceae bacterium
AAAAAGAGGTGGCTTAGTATGAGATGAAGGGAACGCGGACGAAGGGAACGCGGATGAAGGGAACGCGGATGACGCAAATGAGACGGATTTTCACAGATTTTTGAAAAAAAATTGAGGTATGTTATATCAGGATGAAACTAGAAGAATAATTAGGGCATTTTATAAAGTTTACAACACTTTGGGTTATGGTTTCTTAGAGAAAGTGTATCAAAAAGCACTTTTGATTGAATTAAGAAAGATGGGTTTTTATTGTCAGGAGGAATCTAAGATAGCAGTATTTTATGAAGATGAACAGGTTGGGGATTATAGAGCAGACATCATTGTGAATAAATGTATTATTGTTGAGAATAAAGCTTCAGAAGCTTTAGTTGAGGAAAACGAGTATCAATTAATAAATTATTTGAAAGCGACAAATATTGAAATTGGATTACTGTTCAATTTTGGTAAAAAGCCAGAATTTAAGCAAAAAATATACACAAACGATAGAACAAAATCGACTAAAAGATTCGTGTGAATCCGAATCATCCGTGTCATCTGTGTTCCCCTTTTCCGCATAATACGTTCTATACTAGAGCGACTACAATTGGTGTGTCGGGATAAAAAAAGTATTGGAAAATACACTTCACAGTTGACAATATTGTCAAAACTTCGTAATTTGGAACCAGAAACAATAAAAAATATAAAAGCTATGCCACAATTATTTGATATAACAACATCGATTCTTTATCAGGAAGGGATGGAAAAAGGGATGGAAAAAGGGATGGAAAAAGGGATGGAAAAAGGGGCTATGAAAAAGTCACTCATTTTAATTGCCAACTTGCTCGGCATGGCTGAAATGCCCTCGGAGCAAATCGCCCAAATTGTCGGGGTAGAGAAAGAATTAGTTTCACTCGTCAAAACAAAATTGGATGCCGGAGAGTGGACACATCCCGACCAATGGAGCGAAGATCAATGGGCGGCGTATTTTGGCCGGTAAGGTATCGCTCTAATCATTTGATGCATTGTATCTACCGTCACGAGTTCGTTTTCTTGATTAATTTATCAGTGGGCGTCCCGAAAATACACCTGTAGCCTCCCGAAAACAAAAATGACATCAATCATCTTTCTTCAGTGATATTTGGCCTTGTATTTTGCCAGGGGCAATATTTTGTGACTGCCGGAGGTGGCTTCTCAAAAAAATATAATTTTTTCCATAAATAAATTATAATTTTCCGTATAGGTTGTGTAATTTTAGCGTTTCATATTTCCTAACTGGGGAAGATGTTAGCTGGTAGCGACCTTAAAAATGTCTTCTCTTTTTAAACCAGTATCGATGATTGTAGAAACTAAAAATTTGCGCAACGTAGTGCTGTTGGGACACCCCGGCAGCGGAAAAACCTCTTTGGCCGAGACCATGTTATATGAGTCAAAGGCCATTAGCAGACACGGTGATGTAGAATCGGGAACAACCGTCTCGGATTTTACAAATATTGAAAAGGAGCGGAAAAACTCCATTTTCTCCAGTATGATGCACGACAAATGGAAAGATTCAAAAATAAACATCATAGATACCCCCGGATTTGACGACTTTGTCGGTGAAGTTATCTCTTCGCTCAAAGTTGCTGATACGGCTGCCATGATACTCAATGCCAAGAGTGGCGTGGAGGTCGGCACCGAAATACTCTGGGATTATATTGATCAATTGCAGACGCCCACCATGTTTGTCGTCAATCAGGTGGATAGCGAAAAGTCCAATTTTCAACAGACGCTGGAACAGGCCCAGGCGCGCTTCGGCAATAAGGTGCTTCCCGTACAATATCCGCTTAATGAAGGAGCGGGCTTCAATAAGATAGTCGACGCACTCCGGATGGTGATGTACGTATTCCCCGAAGGAGGAGGAAAGCCAACCAAAGAAGAAATACCCGATTCTGAAAAAGACAAAGCCATGGATATGCACAACGCACTCGTAGAGGCTGCGGCAGAAAATGAAGAGGGCTTGATGGAGAAATTCTTTGAAGAAGGAACACTCTCTGAAGATGACCTTGCAGCCGGATTGCGCATCGCAATGGTCAACCACGAAATTTATCCGGTATTCTGCGTTTCTGCCATTAAAAATATGGGTACGGGACGTGTAATGGGCTTTATTAACGATATTTGTCCTTCCCCTGCCGACCGGCCACCGGCAAAATTAGAAGATGGCGGAGAACTGGTCTGTGATGACAAAGACAAAACAACTATTTTTATTTTCAAAACAATGTCCGAGCCGAAGGTGGGAAATGTGTCCTATTTCAAAGTCTATTCCGGAAGGCTAAATGCAGGAGCTGAGCTCGTCAATGCCGATACAGGAGCTACTGAACGGTTTGGGCAAATCTTTGTTGTGAATGGAAGAGATAGAGATGCAGTAGAAGGCTTGAATGCAGGTGATATTGGAGCAACCGTCAAGCTAAAAAATACACATACGAATAACACGCTCAACGAAAAAGGCGTCAACCGGAAAATTGAAAAGATGCACTTTCCGGAGCCGAGAGTTAGACAGGCTGTTGTTGCAGGAGGAAAAAATGAGGTCGAGAAAATGATGAAGGGCTTGCATCAAATTGAGGAGGAAGACCCAACACTGAAAGTTGAACAATCTGCTGCCCTTAAACAAACTATCCTCCACGGACAGGGGCAATTGCACCTCGATTTGGTAAAATATCGTTTGGAGAAGGTTTATAGTGTTAACATGGACTTCGTTAAGCCCAAAATTGCTTATCGCGAAACCATTACTAAAATGGCAGAGACGAGCTACCGCCACAAAAAACAATCGGGTGGTTCCGGGCAGTTTGCTGAGGTGCACATGCGTATTGAACCTTATCATGAAGGAATGCCCGACCCCGCATCTTTAACCGTTAGGGATAAAGAAATCATCGACCTGCCATGGGAAGGAAAGCTTGCCTTCTACTGGTGCATTGTTGGGGGCTCTATTGATTCCAAATACAAAAATGCCATCAAAAAGGGTATCATGCAAAAGATGGAAGAAGGTATCCTCACGGGGTCTTATATCCAAGACGTGCGTGTAAGTATTTACGATGGTAAGATGCACAGCGTTGACTCCAATGATATGGCATTTATGATTGCATCCGGGACGGGATTCAAACAGGCATTTAATCAGGCAGGCCCACAAATATTGGAGCCTATCTACGACTTGGAAATACTTTGCGCCGACGATGTTATGGGCGACGTAATGGGCGATTTGCAGACGCGAAGAGCTATTATTCAGGGAATGGATTCGGATGGTCATTACCAAAAAATTATGGCAAAGGTACCGCATGCCGAATTATATCAATACTCTTCGACCTTGAGGTCATTGACCCAAGGCAAGGCTAAATTCTCGCGAAAATTCGCAGAATACAGTGCTGTTCCTCACGATATTCAGAAAAAGTTGATAGAGGAGCAAAACGAGGAATAAAATACCAACCGCCCGACTCGATGAATCGGGCGGTTTTAATTTTTTATAACAAATACATTTTTTTATATGGCTTATCCGCACAAATTTCACATCCCGGTTATGGGCATTGCTTACACGGTTGACACACCGCTAAAGGTAGCTCCTTACGGGATTGACTCCGTCATCTCACTTGTAGATGACATCCTTTTGGAAAAATTAAGAAAACTTTACAGTTTTAACTATGAGATTCCCTTCAAGGAGATTTCGGATAAAATTGAAGATTTTAGAGCGAGGCGAATTACTTCCTATCTGGATTTAATCAATGATTTGGCAGAACAAAAATTTGAGGAATTAAAAAGTGCTACCGCTGAGGTCGGTGACACTATTATGGAGTACTTTAATATGCTTCCCGATTCCTCTACTATCAAGGAGGAATTCAACAAATTGACCGACAAATATTTTAACCTGAACGAAATAGGTAGTTGGCTAAGAGAAAATCTTTCGATGGGTAGTATTGATGTCAATATTATGACCAAACTCGATAGAGAAAATTTCAAGAACAACGAAAAACTCCCCTCCGAGTACAACGATGCTCACGCTGCTCTTCGGGGGTATGCCAATAGCAAACTTCGTTCCGGAATTGTACTCTCTGCTGGGATGAATCCGAGATTATACAGCTATCTCAGCCGGTTCGATGATTTTTTTGCCGACGAAAACGGCGAGATTAAAAAGAAAATTATTCTCAAAGTCAGTGATTACCGCTCTGCCCTTATTCAAGGGAAGTTTTTGGCAAAAAAAGGACTTTGGGTTTCCGAGTATCGTATAGAATCGGGTCTCAACTGTGGCGGGCACGCCTTTGCAACCGATGGGCATCTACTAGGGCCCATTCTGGAAGAGTTCAAAACCAATCGAGCAACCCTCCAATCCTCCATCCATGAAATACTGGTACAAGCCCTCGAAAAAGACGAAAAACACCCAACACCTAAAGAAATATTGCCACTAAAAATTACGGTACAAGGTGGCGTCGGTACCGCTGAAGAACAGGACTTCCTTATTGAGTATTACAATGTCGATTCCGTTGGATGGGGAAGCCCCTTTTTGCTTGTGCCCGAAGCGACTACGACGGATGCTGTCACAAGAAAGAAATTGGCTGAAGCCGAAGAAAGTGACCTCTATTTGAGTGACGTTTCTCCATTGGGAGTCCCTTTCAATAACCTGCGTGGGAACACTAAGGATCTCGATAAGTTGTTTAAAATAGAAAAGAACCGCCCCGGCAGTTCCTGCCCTAAACAATATATAGCCTTGGATAAGGAACTGGATGAGAAAGGAGTCTGTAAAGCCTCCCGCCAGTATCAACGAGCGAAAATAAAAGAACTTGGGACGCTCTCCATATCGCAGGAGGAATACCAAAAACGATACGATGCCATTGTAGAGAAATCCTGTATTTGCGTCGGACTGGGAACGGCTGCTTTGTTGAAGAATGACTTGGATACCAAGGTGGAGGGAGACGGAGTATCTGTCTGCCCGGGACCGAATATGGCTTATTTTACCAAAGAAGTGAGCCTTAGAGAAATGGTCGATCACATCTATGGTCGTGCGAATATTATCGAGCGGGAAGACCGTCCGAATATGTTTATTAAAGAGTTGAATATCTACATCGACTACCTAAAAGGTAAGATTGAAGAGGCAGGTGAAGCAGCGACTGTTCGACAGCAAAAATATCTTAATAAATTTTCTGAAAATCTAAGCATGGGCATTCAATACTATCAAGAGCTGTTTGATAATGTTGTGGATAAATTTCAGGATGCAAAATCTACTATTTTTAAGGAATTGGACAATGCTCATCGGCACATCGCTACACTTAAAGAGCGCATAGCCAATCTATTGTCAGAAGTAGTCGAAGTTTGATGATGTTGTAGGGCATTTTTAAGAAAAAGCTTTCATGTATAGGGGTCGTCCCGTGCCAATAGCATCGTAATACTGAAAGAAATAAAAATGCAGCATTTTTTACCGGAAGATTTAATAGCCAAATACCTTTCAGCAGACATTACGCCGGCTGAAGAACGGGATTTGTTTGTCTGGATAGAAGCCGGGGAGGAAAACAGAGCTTTTTTCGAAGAAGTAGTCAGACTGTGGGGGCACTCCAGAAAAGATGACGACTTCGAGGCAGATGTGTCGGCAGCTTGGGCAAAGGTGGAAAGTGCTATTGAAATGCAGCCGCGAAGAGGTGTTATTCGTCCAATAAAAGCAAAAACAAAGTGGTGGAGAATTGCGGCTACCGTGTTATTACTTGTTATAGCAGGTTGGTGGTTATTGCCGGACAACGGCAAGACAATAGAGGTGATTGCATTGGAAAATGAGGTGAAAGAAATCATTCTACCCGACGGAAGTCATGTATGGCTCAATGAGAACTCTCGGCTTACTTACAACGATCAATTCGCTCCTCGCGATTTGGATTTGTCGGGTGAAGCTTTCTTTGAGGTGACGAGAGACGAAAAAAAACCTTTTACTATTTACACGGAAAGTGCAACTACCAGGGTGTTGGGTACGTCCTTTAATATAAAGGCTTATCCGCAGGAGGATAGTATTGTCGTAACGGTCAAAACGGGCAAGGTCGCCGTTCAGAATATAGAGGTATCTTCCGAGAAGGTGGAGTTGAAAAAAGGTGATGCGGGCATTGTTTATAAAAGGGAGCAAAAAGTCAAAAAAGTTGAAGCTGCCGATGAGAATTTTATCTCGTGGAAAACCAAAAAGTTGTTTTTTGATAATGTCCCTATGCGTCGGGTCGTCAGCGATCTGGAAGACTATTTTGATGTAAATATAAAGGTGAAAAATCCGGCTATTTTAAATTGTTCTTATCGAGGCAGATTCATACAACCAAAATTAGACGAAGTACTGGATGCCTTAAATTTTGCTACGGATTTTACCATCAAAAAATCAGCAGATACGATTATTATTGATGGGAAGGGCTGTGGTGAATAAGGTATAGGCTAATAATATATTTAGAATCTGTAAATCTTGTAAATAAAGTGTTAACCGTGTCAAAGCAAAAAACATGTCCTTTTGCATAAGTAATTACGTTCGCTTAACTTGAAGATTCTGAATCTATTCCTGCATGCCAAGCAAGTTGACGAGCAGGCAGCTTTGACGGATCAATGAAAAATTCCATCAGGACAAAAAATGGATGAATGAAAAAATATCTCGTCTTATTCCTATTCCTTTTTACTGTGTCGCTAGGCAACGCTCAGCAACTGGAGCAACTGGTCTCGCTGGAGTATGATAAGGTGCCGCTGGGGGAGGTATTACAGGATATTAGTAATCGTTATGAAGTCTATTTTTCTTATAGTGCCGATTTTATCCCCATTAATCAACCCGTTTCCATCTCTGTTCAGAATTATCCCTTGCGGGTGGTTCTGGATGAATTATTCGAGGCGAGCCCCATCGTTTATCGGTTCATAGCAGGGCAGGTTGTCCTCCGTATTGACCATGACAAGCAGAAACGCCTGGATGCATTAGCGATGCAAAGACGTAAAAGAGTGCTGAGACCCCAGCAAAAAACCGTAAAGCCCCTGCCATTGCGAAAGCAGGAAGTGAAAGAGGGCGGAAATCGCGTGATAGATATTCCTGTCAGATGGATCGAGCCAATGCAGAGCAATACCGAAAAAGAGGAAGAGGATGGTTATAATATAAGGATTGGGCTATTTTCCTTTTTCAAAGAGAAGCCTCCCGGTTATGAAAATGAGGTGAGCGACCTCTCTATCAATATCCTTTGGGGAGAAAGTAGTAATATCAATGGCATGGAAGTAGGGGGATTGCTCAATAAAACGCATCATCATGTCAAAGGTGTTCAGGTAGCCGGCTTGGGGAATATTGTAGGAGAGGATGTTGTCGGTACACAAGTGAGCCTTTTGGGAAATGTCGTTGGGGGGAGTGTGAATGGAGTGCAGTCTGCTCTTGGGTTCAACCTTGTCGGCAAAGACGTGGGGGGCGTGCAAGTTGCCGGTATTTTTAACTACAATTATGGTCAGGCGGATGCACTTCAGGCAGCAGGATTGTTTAACAATTCTCGCGGTAATGCAAAATGGCAGATCGCTAGCCTTTTTAATCGGGCAGATACCGTGAAACGAGGACAAATATCCCTCGTTAATATTGGCAAAAGAGTCAATGGCATACAAGTGGGGGTGATTAATGTCTCAGATACAACTAACGGTGTAGGTATTGGATTGTTGAATATCAATAAACGTGGTTATAATCGTTTCGAGGTGTCAGCCGGAGATGCTTTACACTTCAATGTGGCATTCAAGCCGGGCGTGGCTGCTTTTTACAATATCTTCCACCTTGGGACGGCTTGGAACCGAGTTGTTGAAAAACAAGACGGTGCCATCCTCAGTTGGGGTTTGGGATACGGGATGGGCAGTTCTATAAGGCTAGGGCGAAAAGCGCACCTAAATATAGAGGCGTTGGCAACACACATCAACGAAGATCGTAGTTGGACTGGAAAGTTGAACCTGCTAGGACAATTTCGGGCTTCATTGGAAATGGAACTGGGTAGGGGTGTTAGTTGTTTCTTCGGACCAACTGCCTATCTGATGAGTTCGCATTTGAGGGATGAAGAAACAGGAACAAAAGGAAGTGTTATCGCACCCGAAAAAGTCCTTTGGGAATTGACCCGTGGCATTACTAATCAAAAAGCATGGATAGGCTTTAATGCCGGTATATTGTTTTAAACAACTTCATTAAGGCATAAGCAGGTTACTAATACAAGAAAAACTAAAATATATAAATCATGAAAAAAATACTTTTAATTATCATTTTAGCGCTTGCCGCAACGATTACTTATGCACAACAGGAGACATTAATGAGAAATGCGAAAATCAAAGGAGCTTTTGGCGGCCCCATTTGGGAAATGGGACTCAATGATAAAATCCAGACTTCTTACGGTGGCGGCGGCGGACTCGTTATCAATAACTTTTTTGTAGGCGGGTATGGACTGGCAACTCTTGACCTAGAGGACTTGATTATCAATGGCGACCCACAGGTGATTAAGTTAGCACACGGTGGATTTTGGCTTGGTGCTACTTACAAGCCTTATAAATTGCTACACCTCTACGGGACAACTCGAATTGGATGGGGAGCTCTCGATATAAAGGAAAGTACGAGTTCTATCAGCGAATTGGACAGGGTGTTTGTCTTGACGCCCGAAGTCGGAGCCGAGTTGAATATCACCACTTGGATGCATTTGACCGGAACATTAGGTTATCGCTATCTTTCCGGCACTAATCCTGATAATTCTTACTCCGGTTCTGATTTTAGTGGTGCGATTGCCAGTATTTCATTGCGTTTTGGCTGGTTTGGCTGGCGCAGATAATTTCTTCACAAACAATTTTCAATTATTATGAAAAATATTAAATGGGCAGTTTTGCCAGTAATTCTTAGTGTTTTCACCTTTTCATCCTGCATTACTGTGGAGGATGGCAGTGGTTTCGGTCGGTGTACGCACGGAACGGGAGATTTAGTGACGGAGACTTTTAATTTAGATGACTTTAGCCGAATAGAACTGGATATTGCTGCAGATGTTTATCTCACAATGGGAGAAGAGCAAAAGGTGAAGGTGGAAGGCAGGCAAAATATTATCGACGAGCTCAATATTGAGGTGGTAAACCATACATGGGATATTTCGAGCGATAAATGCCTAAGGAATATCGGAAATATGAAGATTTTTATTACCCTTACGGAAGTTGATCTGCTAAAAATAACCGATTCTGGAAATATTAGGAGCGAAAATGAATTGTCTGTAGATGACTTGGATTTGATGATTAGCGGAAGTGGCGATTTTGATCTGGCTCTCAATGCGAATCGAATTGATTGTAAGGTTTCCGGCTCGGGCGATGTATCACTCTCAGGAGAAACGACTGATTTGGATTATTCGGTAACGGGTTCTGGTGATTTGGATGCCTTCGGGATGAAGGCTCAAAATGTGGATGTTAAAATTAGTGGTTCGGGAGATGCAAATGTATGGGCAGAACAGTATCTGAAAATCAGGATTTCGGGTAGCGGTGATGTGCACTATATCGGGCATCCGGAGTTGGAGATAAATATTACCGGATCAGGAACTGTAAAAGATGATAATTAGGGCAAAAATGGAGCGATTTCAGAGTGTTATTGGTAAGGTGATTGTTAAGCGACTGTTGTTTGGAATTTTTAGAATTTTGTTTTAAATAAATGCATTAAATTGTTTATCTTAAAATAATATATTGTTTTAATGGCGTTTTTTTCGCTATCTTAATGAAGCTACTTCCAAAAGAAGTGGCTTTTTTTGTTGAAAATCAACTTTTATTTAACTTTGCGGCAGCGAAATGCAGACCTGATGCGTATTGCTGTTGGAGCCTCTGATTTTTTGTGAGAAGGTTCCATTCTTATCCATGAACATTATGACTATCCGGACAGGTTCTTCCCGGATACGAGATTGACTATTACATTTGTTGAAACACAGGACAAATGTTTGGTAATATATTCATTTATTTTTTAACTAAACTAAACTAAGCATGAAAAAACTTTCATTAGTTTTATCGCTGATGTTCTTTGTCGTAGGTCTGGCTATGGCTCAAAGAACAATCACAGGTACCGTTACAGATGGTACAAATTCATTGATTGGTGCTTCTGTTTTTGCTAAGGGAACGACAGTGGGAACAGTAACCGATTTTGATGGAAAATATTCGTTGGAGGTACCTAAGGGTGCAACAACACTCGTATTTAGCTACACCGGTTTTGAGACCAAAGAGGTCGAATTGACAGGAGCTAGCGTTGTTGATGTTGTCCTTTCTGAAGGTATTGAATTATCTGAAGTCGTTGTTACTGCCTTAGGTGTGACAAGAGAGAAAAAATCTCTCGGATATGCAACTCAAGAGGTTACCGGAGATGATGTAAACGCTCGACCTGTTGACAATATCGTTAATGCACTTTCCGGTAAGGTAGCCGGCGTTCAGATTAAGAATAACACCAATATGGGTGGTTCTTCTAATATCGTCATCCGTGGATTCAAATCTTTGACCGGAAACAACCAAGCACTTTTTGTGATTGATGGAATTCCTGTTAATAACTCTACCGGTAATGATAGTGGACAAAGAACCGGACGAAGTGGTTACGACTACGGAAATGCCGCTTCTGACATCAATCCTGATGACATTGAATCTGTCAACGTGTTGAAGGGTGCTGCGGCAACGGCTCTTTACGGCTCACGTGCTGCCAATGGTGTAATCATGATTACAACCAAAAAAGGATCAAAGGGCAATAAAGGAGTTGGATTTGACTACTCCTCTTCTTACACGGTAGGAACTATCGATAAGTCAACTTTCCCTGAGTATCAGACCCTCTACGGTGCTGGTTATGGCCCGTATTATAGTGATTCTGATATTCCTCAGTTGGCACAAATAGAAGTAAATGGAGAGACTGTTTATGCGACTCCTTTTACAGAAGACGCTTCTTTCGGTGCAAAATTTGACCCAAACCTGATGGTTTATCAATGGGATGCCTTTGATCCCTCTTCTCCTAATTTTGGAAAACCAAGACCATGGGTTGCAGGAGCGAATGGCCCGATTACATTCTTTAACAATTCTTCTACTTTGAAGAATAACTTCTCTTTTAATGGTTCTACTGACCGTTCATCTTACCGTTTGTCATATACTCGCTTCGATATGAAAGGTATTATGCCTAACAGTAGCCTTACTAAGAATAATGTTAACTTTTCTGCATCTTTTGATATGACTGATAAGGTGACATTTTCTGCGATGGCCAACTATATCAATACGGCGGGAAAAGGTCGTAACCACACCGGATATAGTGATAATATCCTTTCCAGTTTTAGACAGTGGTATCAGATGAATGTTGATATTCAAAATCAAAAAGATGCCTATGAAAGAACGAAGGAGAATGTGACTTGGAATCGACTAAGCGAATCTAATCCGGACCCCATTTATTGGGATAACCCGTACTGGCAACGATATGAAAACTACCAGACTGATGGTAGAAATCGTTTGTTGGGATTCGTTAAGGCTGATTGGAATATCCTTCCCGGGCTTGACTTGATGGCAAGATATGCCGTAGATACTTACACTGAATTACGTGAAGAGCGTAAAGCAATTGGTTCGGTATCAGGTGAGTTGGGTATTGGTCGTCCGGATGTACGTTCGGGTTATGCTCGTACAAACCGGTCTTTTACAGAGTCTAATATCGACTTGATGTTGACATTCAAAAAAGACTTGACAGATGATTTGAACTTGTACGCCATGGTTGGTAGCAATACACGTCGTACCAACTTTGAATCAATATACGCCTCTACAAACGGAGGTTTGATTATCAACAGATTGTATGCACTTTCTAATTCAAAGAGTACTCTTCTTCCTCCTTTGGAGAACGTTCAGAAGGTGGGTGTGAACGGTATCTTTGGACAATTGTCTTTGGGATATAAAAACTTCTTGTACTTAGATGGAACAATGAGGAGAGATGTTTCTTCTACATTGCCAACAGATGCAAGAACTTACTACTATCCTTCAGTATCTACCAGCGTTGTATTCTCCGAGTTGATGAACGCCGATTGGTTGGATAATGGTAAGCTTCGATTGAACTACGCTGAGGTAGGTGCTTCTGCTCCATGGGGTGCTATTTCTGATTCTTACGTCAGTAATCCGTTGTTTAATGGAAACGCACTTTATTCATTGCCTTACACTAAGCAAAATCCTGATTTGAAACCTGAAAAGACAAAGTCTTTAGAGTTGGGATTAGAGATGAATATGTTTAGAAATAGAGTAGGATTTGATTTGTCTCTGTACAAAACAAATACCGTTGACCAAATTATGCCCGTTGACATCTCTCAGGCAACCGGATTTGGAAGAAAGTATTTCAATGCCGGTGAAATTGAGAACAAGGGTGTTGAGGTAGTACTTAACTTGGTTCCCGTTAAAACACCTGCATTCCAGTGGGATATGGGAATTAACTGGTCGAGAAATATCAATACTGTTGTGGCTTTGTATGACAACCCTGAAACAGGCATTAAGATTGAAAACCTTACACTTGCAAGCTTGCAAGGTGGTGTGTCTATCAATGCTAGAGTTGGTGAGCCTTACGGAACCATCCAAGGCCGTGATTTCATTTACGAAAATGGACAGAAAGTCGTATTGCCAAGCGGTTATTATGCACGAACATCTACTTCTGATAAAGTACTTGGCAACATCAATCCTGATTGGGTAGCAGGTGTTAGTAATACCTTGTCCTATAAGAACCTTTCTTTCAGTTTCCTTATCGATTGGCAGAAGGGTGGAAGTGTCTTCTCCTTGGATCAATGGTATGGACAGGGGACAGGACTCTATGCTGAAACAGCTGCTACAAATGATTTGGGCAATAACATGAGAGATCCCGTTATTGACAATGGTGATGGGACTTACGATCCTGCATCAGGTGGTATCGTTCAGGAAGGCGTAATGGAAGCTGCTGACGGTACTTATGTGCCCAATACTATTCGCGCAAGAGCTGACTATTATGCCGGTGCACTCGGTTGGGCTAGAAATCCTAATGCAAGATACGTATATGATGCGTCTTACATCAAGCTTCGCGAAGTGACATTGTCTTACAATCTTCCTGCTAAGATCCTCGGAAATGGATTTGTGAAGGGAGCGACTATCGGTTTTGTAGGTGGCAATCTTTGGATTATCAAAAAGAACTTGCCTCATGCCGATCCTGAAGCTAGTCAGGGTGCCGGTAATATTCAAGGATGGCAGTCAGGAGTTATGCCTGCATTGAAGAATTATGGCGTGAATTTGAAGCTTCATTTCTAAGAAGTGAAATGGGAATAATCCAATCGATTTTTTCAAATCATTTCTAATTAAAACTAAAAAAATAATTTTTATATTATGAAAAAAATATATTTCATATTAATACTAACCGTTGCCGTTCTTCTTGGATCTTGTACAAAGGATTTTGAAGACTTCAATAATGACCCTAAGCACCCAACGGATGTTTCAGGGGAGACATTATTCAGCAACGCACAAAAAGCATTGGCGGATCAGGTTGCTAGCGCCAATGTAAATCGGAATATCTTTAAGTTATGGGCTCAGTACTGGACAGAGACCACTTATACGGATGAGGCGAATTATAATATCGTTAACAGACGTATTGCGGATAACGCTTTCAGTACCTATTACAGAAGGGTGCTCAATAACTTAAATCAGGCAGAGGCAAACATCAGTGCAGCTGATGCAATCGGTGATGCTGCAAAGATTGCCAAAACCAATAAACTGGCTATCATTGGGTTGTTAAAAGCTTATAGCTATCAGAGATTGGTTGATATTTTCGGAAATGTACCTTATTCTGAGGCATTGAAAATTAACGAGACTTTGAGTCCTAAGTACGATGATGCCGCTACCATTTATGCTGACTTAATCAGCAAAGTAGATGCTGCGTTGGGTAGCATGGACGATACCGGTGCAAGTTTCGGTAGTGCTGATTTATACTACAATGGAGACGTTGCCGCATGGAAAAAATTTGGTAACTCTTTGAAGTTGAAGTTGGGATTATTCCTAGCTGATGTCAATGATGGAATGGCCAAGTCAACGGTAGAGGCTGCTGCCGCTGCAGGCGTTATTTCTGATCCTTCCGAAAACTGTCAGATGGTATACCTGAGTGAATCACCTAATACTAACCCTATTTACGAGGATTTGGTGTTGAGTGGAAGAAAGGACTTTGTTCCTGCCAATACCATCGTTGATATGATGGCCGGATTATCTGACCCACGTATGGATGATTATTTTACGCCTATGGCTGATGGTACTTACCTAGGAGGTACTTATGGAGTTGGTAGTCCTTATTCCGATTATTCTCACATTGCACCTTCTATTTTGGAACCTAGCTACCCATCTGTGCTTATTGATGATGTAGAAATGAAGTTCTATATGGCAGAAGCCGCGGCACGAGGATACAACGTTGGAGGTGATGCAGAGACGATGTACAACAATGCTGTCACTTCTTCAATCCTAAATTGGGGAGGAACACAAGATGAAGCGGACACTTATCTTGCTCAAGCCTCTGTTGCTTTCAATGCAGCGGATTGGAAGACGTCAATCGGTACTCAGGCATGGATCGCTTTTTATGTGAGAGGATTTGCAGGATATACATCTTGGAGAAGATTAGATGCACCTACATTGAATACTTCACCTGATGCTCAGACTGACGGCGGTGCAATTCCCGTTCGATTTACTTATCCTATTAAGGAGCAGACTTTGAACAAAGCAAACTACACCGAGGCTTCAACTGCAATCGGAGGTGATGAACTGCTGACACGCTTATTCTGGGATGTCCAGTAAGTAATCATTGCATTATTTAACTAAAAATACAACGGTCACTTCCGCTTGCGGGAGTGACCGTTTTTTTTGTCCCGTAAAGGACGATTGACATGCTTTCTAATAATAAAAGTGGTTCTAAAACAGAAAAATCTGTAAATTGGTGATAAAACAACATCATGAAGTATTTTTTTGTTCTATTAATTTCTTTCATTTTTTTACTTTCCTGTTCCCAAAGGCGTAATCCGATTGTCCAGTCTACTCCCGTTGACATGGAAGATCCTTGTATTCACGAAGCCGAAGAGCAAAACTTTGTCTTCGAAAAAGATGGACGTTGGTGGCTTTGGGGAGGCAATAACGATAATTGGCACTTTGATATAGATAACTGGGCATTACGCCCCTGTCAATTGCATTTCGGGTTGGGACGCGAAAGTTTTCAAGCACTCATCGCTCCACAATACACCGGATGGCAGGAGGCGGATGCAATTTACGATGATGATACCCGCGTGCTCGCGGTCGAAGATGGCGATATGGTAAAAGTCTTTCCCGTACCACTAATGATAAAGCACGAAATTATTAACGACGTGGTCAACGGTGACCCCATCATGGTGGCATATTGTGTGCTCGCCGACCTCGGAGCCGTTTACACAAGAGAGTACTGTGACCATACCCTGACTTTTGCCCTCTCGGGCTATACTTACTCCGACCCTGAGGTGTGGAATGGAACAGAGGCATTCGTCCTTTGGGATAGAGAAACAGAAAGCCTCTGGTGGCCACTAATTGATAGAGGAGTGTCAGGAGCAATGAGCGGCGTGGATCTAGTCAAATATATTAAAGGCTGGGAGGATACCTCTTGGGGAGCAATAAAGACTCAATACGACACTAGTCAAATTCGCGTGCTAAAAACCGGACAAAGTATGGAAGTTCCGGACAGTTGGAACAAATTGGAGGGAGTAAAATGTTTTTAGACTTTAATTTGGTAATCATAGCGTTATTTTTATTTTAAATTTTGTCTTGAATTTAAATTGCGTATTGTTTTGAAATGTTATTCTGTGTTATTAGTGGAAACAAAAAAGATTCTGCCTGTAGTTTTCATTTTGAGCAATTTTTTTTTGCCAAAAAATTAACTTTTCTTTAACTTTGTTGGCAGCAGTATGTACTTTTGGTTCGTATTACTGTGAAAGACGTCTCGATTATTGGTGTGCCCGGTAACGAATTTTAGGCATAAGATGCACAGTCCCTACAAAGAAACTATCCCGTTTGGTGTAATAAAACACTATACGTTTAGTGATATTTTGAACTAGTATTTTTTAATTAAATTGAACTAAGTATGAAAAAACTCTCGTTAGTTTTGACACTACTGTTCTTTGTCATGGGCTTCGCTGTGGCTCAAAGAACAGTCACGGGTACCGTCACAGACGGTACAGACCCACTAATCGGTGCCACCGTACTCGCTAAGGGTACAACGGTTGGTACAGTAACCGATTTTGATGGGAAGTATTCATTAGAGGTTCCGAAAGGAGCAACCACACTCGTCTTTAGTTATACCGGATTTGACACCAAAGAGGTCGAATTGGGTGCGTCATCTACCATCGACGTGATTTTGACTGAAGGTGTTGAGTTGACAGAGGTTGTTGTGACGGGGCTGGGTATCAAGAAGGAAAAGAAGGCTTTGGGATACGCCGTTACTACATTGGGTTCTTC
>JALVDO010000080.1 GCA_027008975.1 Saprospiraceae bacterium
TCCTTCGCGCTGGTCGAGCGCCAACATGGGTTCTAATATCTTCTTATTGCAATGATCACAATCTAGTGCACAGGCATTCCCCGTAAGGCTAATAGGGAGAAAAGCCGCCGGGTTGTGCTGCGCTATCTCTTTCGTGGTGTAGGACTTTAGTCCCGGTGCATAGAATTTAATATCGTTACCAAAGTTCTCCCGACGAATGGCAAGTGCTTGTGATTTTTTGTCTTGTAAAGTTGTCGCAATCAAGGTAGAATATTTTTTATGGCTGTGCGAGCCATCCTTTTTCATCAAATTTCTTTAGCTCTGCCTCAAACCAGTTTTTGATATTATCAGCACCGGCAATTAGACTATCGTATTCAGCTTCAAAATTGGTTAACTCCACTTCAAGTAGCCAACCTTCTCCATAGGGGTCGGTATTTATCAGCCGTGGATTTTCAATTACCTTATCGTTAATTGAAAGAATTTTGCCGGAGACGGGCATTATCATGTGTCCAACGTGCTTCTCTGCCTCAGCACTTCCAAAACTGTCGTTTTTTGCCAAACTTTGTCCGACATTCTCAAAGCGAATGGCCACGAAGGATCCACTTGTCTCTTCTACGAGGGGACTCATCCCAATACGGGCTTTATTTCCCTCCGGTTTTATCCAAAAATAATTATCCGGATCGTATAGTAAATCTGTTTTGATTACTTTTTCCATAATTTTATTATTCGATATTTGTTATCCCATCGCTTCTTTAATCAATTCGGCGATGTCTTTCACCATCAATTTACCTTCATTTCCGGTAGATTTAACGGCATCTTCAAAGCGGGATACCTCGTATGGGCAGCATACCGCCAGTACATCCGCACCAGTTTCCACGGCTTCTTTGACTCTGTTTTCAGACAAGCGCTCATTGACGTGGTCGGCCATAAAACCATCGAGCCACATCCCACCGCCGCCACCGCCGCAACAGAAGCTCTGCTCTTTACACCGTCCCATTTCTGATAACTCTATACCCGGAATGGCATTCAGAATATCACGCGGTGCCTGGTATTCACCATTATGACGACCGAGATAACAAGGGTCGTGGAAGGTGACTTTGTAATTCAGTTTGTTTTTGAACTCAATTTTATCCATCAAAGGAGCGAGCATTGTCGTATAGTGAACCACCTCATAATCACCGCCCATTTCGGGATACTTCTTCTTCAATGCATTCAGTGCGTGCGGATCAGTGGTCATTATTTTATTAAATTTGTACTTGCCAAATGTTTTGATATTTTGCTCGGCAAATTCTTCAAACAAACCTTCTTCTCCGGCAAGACGTTGAGAATCACAAGAGCACTTCTCCTCTGTACCAAGTATGCCATAGTCGATACCGAGAGCAGACATGATTTCTGCCAAAGCAGTCGCCGCATTCTTACTGCGGTGGTGATAAGCCGGATAACACTCGACAAACCAAAGTATGTCTACCGGGCGTTTGATTTCTTTCATAATCGGCACGTCTACCGATGCCTCTTTTACCCAGTCGGCACGCTTGCGCTGAGATTCACCGAGCGGGTTACCGTATTCAAAGGTATTTTCGAATGCTTCCTGCAATTCCTCGGGGACGTTAGCATCCATTACCGCTTCGCCACGAACGGCAGGCATAATGTCAATCATATTCACGGCCTTTGGACATACGCGGAGGCAATTCATGCAGGTTGTACATTTCCACAAATCATCATTAGTGAATAGATCCATCCCCTGTTGTAATTTGCGGAATATCTTCCGTGGACCGTATTCACCTCCTACGGCATTCACCGGACAAACGGGAATACACTGGGTGCATTGATAACACCAGCCCATGGATTCAGCACCCGGAATTTCAGTCACCTTATCCAATCCGGTTGTATCGTAATCAAAAAGAACTCTTTGCATGAACATTCTGTTCCAATCAGCACTCAGCTCAATACCTTGTACCGTTGCAGATTCTTTTTCAATTATTCTTTCTTTTTCAATTTTTGACATAACAATAGTAATGTAATTTGTGAAAAATCAATTTTTTAATTTGAGACAGGCTTCAAGTGGTGAATACCGAGTATCCTACGGGAAAACTCAGTCAGTCCCGGCATCACTTTATTGAATTCCTGTGTCATTCTCATTCGCAAAATGGTATAAGCATAGATAACATATACACAGCTTAAGAAAACGGTTGTGCCATATAGGTTTCGGCTGATGGTTTGAAAACCGGCAGCATCACCCACTTTATGTACAAAAATCAGTGCTTTTCCCACTCTCAAATAAGTTTCTCCGAGCGATTCCGCTTCCAGACTGTAGTCGTCCGTTATGATCAATGGCAGTGCTCCTGTCTTGACCTTTGGGTCCCACATCCAGCGCGACCAAAGCCAGTGCTTATCAGGAAATGTGTAATGGAGAATTTCACCTGCCAAATCGTAACGAATATTGACATCTAATACCTCCAGATTGTCACAAAACTCCTGAAACCGCTGCTCGATGGGTTTATCCTCATACAGCAGATTATGAATTCTAAATTTGAGGACGTCGTAATCAACCTTTTCGTCAAGAATTTTTTTAGCACTCCTTCTGGTACAGAAAATGTTTCGAAGAATATTATAAACTTCCTCTTTAGAAAGCTCCTTTAAACGTTCAGGGTTGCCCATCCTCTCCTGAAAGAACTGACTCTTGTCTTCCAATTCTTTGGCGAGCATCTCAAGGGAACCATCTTGGATTTTCTCCATGGTTTCCTTCATAAATTCCTTCGCCGTTTCCGTATCGACAACCTGACCCATATGTATTTTTTTAAGCGGTGGCTAATGCTGCTTTTCTGACGGAAGCGATGGCTTTCATCGCTGCCAATCCGCCTTGCGAAACGGAATCTTCCAAGTCGGCAGGTCCTGTACAAGCTCCGGCTGCAAAGACACCCTTGACATTTGTTGATACCGTATCTAGAGCACCTCCGGTTGTTTCGATAAAATTGTACTGGTTTTGCTTCAGACCAAAGATAGATGCCATCTGCTTAGTTCCCTCACTCGGCTCCATTCCGACAGCAAGGATAACCATATCCATTTCGACCTCCATTGGGCGACGGAGTGTTGTGTCCTCTCCTTTGACCAGTAGCCTATCGCCTTTTTTGACAATCTCAGTAGCCATTCCCTTGATGTAGTTGACTTTGTGCTTTTCCTGCGCCGGCCAGTAGATTTCATTTTCCCAATAGCCGTACATACGCATATCGATATAGAAAACAAATACTTTACAATCCGGTAATAGCTGACGTACTTCAATCGCCTGTTTGGAAGACATTCCGCAACAAACTTTTGAACAATACTCATTGCCGATTCGTCGGTCACGAGACCCCACGCACTGGATGAAACAAATTCGCTTCGGCTTTTCACCATTCGAAGGACGAACAAAATTGTGCGCTTTGAGCATTTTTTCTGCGTCGGTCAATGTGATAACATCGTCATGCTCATAATAGCCGTACTTTTGAGTCTCTCTTCCCGGGTCGAAGTGCTGAAAACCGGTACTAACGATAACTGCGCCAGCTTTCACCTCCACTTCCTTGCCTAATTGCAGGGCTTTAATGGTGAAGTTTCCCGCCTCGCCTTCTGCTCCGGTAACGAGGGTGTTATACATGACCTCAATATTTGGATTCTCATTCAGAGGAGCAATCATTTCATTTAATGCCTCTTCTGCATTTCTAAGGTCAGGTGTTAAAGCTGCGTACTGTTGCTCGTCCGGATTTCCCCCAAGCCGATCTCTTTTTTCAATCAAAATAGCTTTATAGCCGAGATCTCCAATTCCTTTGGCAGCTTCGATGCCTGCCGGTCCGCCGCCAATAATTACGATTGTCTGGTTTGCCATATCTTTATTGTATTAAGGATTTTATTATTTCAATATATTATCGGTTTTGCAAAATCACTTTGCAGCATCTTCCCAGGTCATGTACTCTTTCTCTCCCGCTTTTATCTTATCGCACTCCGCCTGAAATTCTGCCCATTTCTTTTTCTGATCGATACCCAACTTTTCCAAAAACGGCTTATTATTGGTATTATGCCAGTGTAGTTGTAGGACTTTGTATGGATGTGCACCCATTGCCAGTGCCGCCACCTGTGAGTCGGACATAACCGGTAGCCCCACTTTTCTGTCGTGTGCCTCCCCTGCAAACTGACTTTGGTCGAGTGTCGTTACACACCCAGTATCATGCGTCACAACAATATCAGGATTAGCCTCCTCCTTCATCACCTCAATCTTGCGCTGAATAGAGAAAGAACGAGAAAAGTCTCGCGATACCAAAATATGTCTAAATCCGAACCCGCAGCAATCAAACCAAGTAGAGTAATCTTTCACATCAACACCTAGTTTCTGTAAAACACCGGTGATGATCGCCGAGCGTTGGTTACCGTATATTTCTTCCGAGTAGATAGCATCTTCTTCAATCAACTTGTGATAGTGACACGCAGGGTGTACCGTCGCAGTAATATGACTCATATCAATAACCTGCCTTTCTGCGATTCTATCCCTCATCGCATAGACCCACTCACTATAGTGGACAATCTCTTCCGGAATGACAAAAGGTTTGCCCAATCGCTTCATGATATCGCGCACTTTTCGCCGCAATTCGGGCTGATGCACCAAGGCGTGTCGGACTTCTTTGTAGTGCCCAAAGCTAGTACCGCAATGTATCAGTGGGAAATACCCTGTCTCGTAGGCTGAGGCAAAATTACGGATGGCAACCGCTGCTTGTGCCTCGGGATTAGAAGTAGCAGAAGCATAATAGTTCCAAGCTGTACAGGAAGTTTGATTAGTCGGGTCGTGATAATCCAACCCAAACTCGCGATTCAGCCAAAAAATAGAGGTTGAATACCCCGGAATATGACCGCATTGTCCACAAGACTTATGATGCCAAGTCTTCTCAACCGGCACTTTCTTCATCCTGCCAAACTTGGTTTGCACCTCGATATACGGCTCGGGAACACGTTGTACGATCCATTCGCCTTCTTTTTCCAACTGGAAAATTTCATCACGAAGATCGTGGGTTGGCGCATTATCAGGATCAACCTTAAAAATGCGCTCATTTGCTTTTGATACTGGTAAATGAATCATATTTATTTAATTTATAAATGATAAATTCTAAATTCTAAATTTAAAAGTGAGT
>JALVDO010000081.1 GCA_027008975.1 Saprospiraceae bacterium
ACAAATCATTTAATTCCTGGGGAGTTAGCTCGTGTGTGTCAAAGCCGAAATGAACGGTATGGAAATAACTTTTTTCAACGGTATGTCCGGTTATTATAACGGAGTCTTCTTCCGGTATCTCGATAGCGGCTGGAGGCTCTATAGGTGTTAATAATAATTCTATGCTGTAAAACTGTTTATTCTCCCATTCCGGTATGACAAAAGACCGCTCAAAAGGGAGATAATGCTCTTTTTTTACGCTAAAATCACGAGACTCATCGGCGGGTACGCATAGGAAAAAACGTCCATCATCTCCGGTTGTTATGCTTCCAATATTTTTTATTTCAACTTTTGCGGCAAGTGGACTCAGGGTGATGGAGTCCCGAATGTACCCCTCCACGTAAGTGACGGGATCGCTATAAAGTGTCTCGTTCAATTCGAATTGATAAATATCCATTCCTCCATAGCCCCCCGTTCTGTCGGAAGCGAAGTATCCGGTTTTTCCATCGGCAGACAGGAAAAAGCCCACTTCTCTGAAAGGAGAATTGACGGGTAATCCTAAATTGATAGGAGTACTCCATTGGTTTGTTTTATCGTCTAGCCAACTGACAAAGAGGTCTTGCTCTCCCATGCCGAGATGACCGGTGGATGCGAAGTAAAGTGTTTTCCCATCGTTGGTGATAAAAGGAGATTCTTCATCCATTGGCGTATTGATTTTGCTGCCTAAGTTTTTGGGGTCAGACCACTTTCCTTCATCTCCCAACTGGCTTACCCAGATATCCGTTCCTCCTAGCCCACCGGGGCGATTACTGACAAAATATATCGTTCTCCCGTCGCAGCTAATAGTGGCTTCCGACTCCCATGAATCGGCGTTGATATAACCCTCTACCGGCTGGATATTTGATATTTCCACATCGTGTACATCTGCCTGCCAAAGGTCGCAGGTGCCCATTACTTCTGCTCTGCCACAGGCTGTAAAAAACATCTTACGCCCATCTCTGACAAAGGTACACATTCCTTCATTTTGTCTGGTATTAAATTTTCTAACGGGAGCTGCTTTGGTCCAGCTGCCTTCCCTTCTTCTACTATAAAATAAATCTTCATCCGAAAAGGAATTTTTGCGTCTGTTAAAAAATATAAGTCGTTGATCATTTGATAAAAATGGGAAAACTTCGTCAGCCGGGGTGTTTATCGCCTCACTCAGGGGAATAACTTTTGTAATGTTGACGAATTTGGCAGAGTCCAGAGAAATTTTGCAGGCTTGTAGGTTGGCGTCCAGTTTTTTTCGGAGTTTCCCTTCTTCTTTTACTTCTGCCTCTCCATTGAAGCCAAACCGTTCAACATCAAGTGCCTGCAATTCGTCAAATTTGAGAAAGTATTTGATAGCCTTTAGGGGGTGTCCCGCCTTGTATTGTAGTTCACCAATATCGTAGTATAGAGTGCGTGAAAAAAAAGAATCAATTTCGAGTACCTTTTCGTATTCAAGTATGGCTTTTTGAATGGCTTTTTCCTGCTCGTAACAAATGCCAAGACCCCTGTGTGGGGCTGCAAAGGATGGGTTTAACTCAATGGCTTTTTTGAAAAGTTTTTTAGCTTTTTTTAGCTTTTTAGCTAGTAAAGCCTGTTCTCCGGCCTGATATTTATCAATGGCTAATCTGCCGGTACTTTTATCAATTTGACCAAACAAGACAACTGCAGTGAGAATAAAAATTGCGATTCCAAATACTCTTTTCATGTATTACTTTTTAATCCACTATTTTAGAAAAATCAGCAGTTTTCTCATTTTCTTTCTGACAAAAGTAGCACTTATAAAAGACATTTTATTGGATAAATCCAAAAATACTTATTTCCTTACGCTCGTATTAGGGCAGAAAAGCGCTACAAACGCACTCTCAAACAGAACAAAATTTGAAAATTTACGTACTCTATAGAGTCGAATGGGTTTTTTGAATGACATTTCACTTTCACTTTATTTTGAAAATTAATTGATTTTGTGCATGAAAACCCCCTACATTTGTTGAAGTTACAGACAAGGGTTTTGAAAATCACCTTTTATCTATATACTGATAGTCTAGAAAATTAACAGCCTTTACCAACAATGTTTTAATTATAATACCATGAAGAAAATTATACAACTTTTTATTTTTATCTGTTTTGTGTCGGCAACTTCCCATGCTCAGGAAGTTTCCGACCATGAGAATTACAGAACATACACAGGTGAATTCAATAATTTATCCCATCCGGATTGGGGGAAAACCTGGACCAATTTACTTAGAGTGACTCGCATAGGATATGATGATGGCATCTCTTCGCCTGCCGGTCAGTTCAGACCCAATCCCAGAGCGCTTAGTAATGCTATTTTTAATCAGGATGACCCCATTTATGATCCGTTGGATTTAAGCGATTTCTGCTGGGTGTTCGGGCAGTTTATCGACCATACAATTGATCTTACAACGGATAATCCTAACGAGGATGCGTCAATTCCTGTTCCTACAGGGGACATATATTTCGATCCGCAGGGAACGGGTACTGCTAAAATACACATGTTTAGAAATGTTAGTGACCCGGCAACGGGGACGTCTACTTCTAATCCAAGACAACATCCCAACGTCATCACACCTTTTATTGATGCATCCAACGTATATGGTACCACACCTGAGTGGGCTGCCTGGTTGCGTACCTTTGAGGGAGGAAAGCTCAAAACCTCTGCCGGGAATTTGCTACCGTTTAATACCATATCGGGGGAGTACGAAGATGAGATAGACCCCAACGCGCCGGAAATGGCTTATTTGCCTAATATCAGCAATAAATATTTTGTCGCCGGAGATATTCGTGCCAACGAGAATAGTCTGCTGACGGTAGTTCATACTTTATTTATGCGAGAGCATAACCGGCAGTGCGACCTTATTGCCGCAGCGCACCCCGATTGGAATGACGAACAAATCTACCAGTATGCCAGAAAGATTGTATCGGGAGAGCTCGAAGCAATTACTTACGAAGAATGGCTTCCTTCCATGGGTATTCAGCTTGAGCCATATACGGGCTATAAGGATGATGTCAACCCTCAAATAATGAATGTATTCTCGGCGGCTGCATACCGATTGGGTCATACGCAATTGAGTAGTGAGATAAAACGATATAATGCTGCCGGTCAGGTCATGCCGGAGGGGAACCTTTTGCTTCGGGATGCTTTTTTTAATCCTTTGGAGGTTCGCAATATGGGGCTGGATCCATACATTAGAGGGATGGGTGTTCAAAAGGAACAAATGCTGGATGCTAAGCTTGTCCACGATGTTCGCAACTTCCTATTCGGTGAACCCGGGCAGGGAGGGTTAGACCTCGCCAGCGTCAATATCCAGAGGGGAAGGGAAAGAGGCTTGCCCGATTACAACGCTGTTCGTGTAGATTTTGGGCTTCCTCACATTTCTTTCTTTCAAGGTATTAACGATGATCCTGATGTATTCAATCCATTAATTGTCGCCTATGACGGCAATATTAATATCATTGACCCGTGGGTTGGGCTGCTTTCGGAAAAGGCGCTACCCAATTCCATATTTGGTGAGACACTGACCAAAATTATGACCCTGCAGTTTACCGCATTAAGGGATGGGGATCGTTTTTATTATGAGAATGACCCAATACTCACTCCTGAAGAAAAAGATGCTATTAAGAATACTCGTTTCAGGGATATTATTATGGAGAATAGTGGGGTAACTATAATGCAGGAAAACGTCTTTACTGCAATGCCTATGGACGAAATCTGTAACGCTTTGTTCGTTTCCCTATCGGGTAATATCCATACAGAGGCAGGGGATAATGTAGGAGATGTTTCTGTGACGGTGTTAAATGATGATCAGAATTACGAGGGAAGTACTGATGAGGATGGAAATTTCAGTTTTGAGGATGTTCCGGGCTGCGGAACGGAAGGATTGCAACTTTCTAAAAACGTGAACTTCTTAAACGGCGTGACGACATTTGATTTGATTTTGATACAAAAGCACATTCTTGGTATTCAGCCATTTACTTCCCCATATAAGATATTGGCATCAGATGTCGATAGGAGCGGAAGTATTTCTACCTTCGATCTCATTCGTTTGAGGCAGGCAATCCTTGGACTTATCACAGAGTTTCCGAATAATGAGTCTTGGCTGTTTGTTCCTGCCAATTTCACCTTTGAGGAGCCATTGCTCATCCTGAATGGTTCATGGGAGACCAATGACCAGTTCAATGGATTGTTGAGTGTTGACTATACGGAAGATTTTATAGCGGTTAAGGTAGGGGATGTCAATAATAGTGCCAGTACTGCAACCTCAGGCATTTCGGTAGAACGCGTCGGAACTTCTCCATTGCAATTGAATATTGGAAATGAAAGTATGGAAGAGGGACAAGTTTATCAGACGGAGTTGTCTGTTGATTTTCCTTCAGAAGTACTAGGTTATCAATTTGCACTTAGTTACAATCCGGAATTAATTGAGATTGTAAATGTAGAGGCACGAAATAATTTTTCTAGCGATTACGTGGCTGTCCATCCTTCCGAAGTGCTTGTCAGTTGGAATACTGCAACGCCTAAAAGGCTGAATAATCAAGTCGTTTTAAATGTGGTTATTAAGGCTAAGGCAGATGTCGTTCTTGCTGATGCAATTCAGCTGAATAACAGGATATTTGCCAACCAGGTATATGATGGGAATCTCCACATAGGCGATGTTAATTTAGGCTTCAATGGAGCAATGGTGCAGGACTTCTACGTTGGGCAAAACGAGCCAAATCCATTTACGGCTGAGACGACTATTCACTATTACCTGCCGGAGGATGGCGTTGTGAATAGAGTTTTGACGGATGCAACAGGTAGGGAGATTGCTGCCCAGTCACAAATTGAAAGTGCAGGCACCCAAAGCTGGCAGCTCAAAAAATCCGATTTGCCCGCGAGCGGTGTTTATTTTTATAAAATAACATTTGGCGACAAGGTGATCTCCAAGCGCTTTGTACTACAATAAAATTTTAATTTTCCAGTAAAATGCCATCCATATTTGGGTGGCATTTTTTTTTGCCCTGATAATTGTCATTTACCCTCCTTGATATTAATCATTCCACTCTTTCTATAATGTGGCTACTTTTGGTGTATAAAACGTAGCTATTCATCGCTCTATCCTT
>JALVDO010000082.1 GCA_027008975.1 Saprospiraceae bacterium
AAAAGTTTCCTATGTCGAGGATTGTCCCTACCGAAAAAGACAACTACTGGCGACGACAGGTCATTCAGGGCTATGTACACGATATGGGCGCGGCGATGCTCGGTGGTGTTAGTGGCCATGCCGGACTATTCTCGGATGTGGAAGACCTCGCCGCCATTATGCAAATGCTGCTCTGGCAGGGACGTTATGCCGGAACTGCATTACTAAACCCAACCACGATTAGCGATTTCACGGCTCGCCCCAAGGGGCTTACTCGTAGAGGAATAGGTTTTGATATGAAGGAGACGGATATGACGGCACGGAGAAACCTCTCTCCGAAAGCCTCCCTTTCTACTTTTGGGCACCTAGGATTTACAGGGACAGCAACCTGGGCGGACCCGGAGACGGGCATATTGTTTGTCTTTTTATCCAATCGCACCTATCCTTCAATGCGGAATTACAAACTAAATAAATTGAATATCCGCCCCGCTATTCAGACGGTGCTTTACGATGCATTGATTGATGGAGAGAAGGGGTAGTGTGGCTGTTACCACAACACCAATTTCAAGCCATCAAATTAGTCTGCTTCTTTTATCTTGCGAAGGCAATAGACCGCTTCTCGCGAATGACTGTTACCCGAATCTGACCCGGGTACTGCATTTCATCCTGTATCTTTTGAGAAATTAAAAATGCAATATCATCGGCGGATTGGTCGCTGACTTTTTCTGACTCGACAATGACCCTTAGCTCTCTTCCGGCTTGCATTGCATAAGCCTTTTGCACGCCTTCGTGCGCCAATGCCAGTTCTTCTAACTCGGTGATGCGCTTGAGGTAGCTCTCCAGTATTTCACGTCGTGCTCCCGGGCGTGCACCTGATATGGCATCGCACGCCTGAATAATTGGAGATAGCAGGTTGTTCATTTCTATCTCGTCGTGGTGGGCACCTACGGCGTTGACAACAGCAGGGTGCTCCTTGTACTTTTCACACAGTTTCATGCCTAGCAGTGCGTGTGACAATTCTGTTTCTTCCTCTGCCACCTTTCCAATGTCGTGTAATAGCCCGGCTCTCTTGGCGAGTTTAATTTGCTTTTTGCTAAGCCCCAGTTCTGCTGCCATAATTGCACAGAGGTTGGCGGTTTCGATAGAGTGTTTGAGGAGGTTCTGTCCATAGGAAGAACGAAAGCGCATCCTACCGACCATTTTCACCAAATAAGGATTTAATCCGTGAATATCGAGATCGATGACTGTTCGCTCGCCAATTTCTCTAATTTGCTCATCTATCTGCTTGCGTGTTTTGGCGACGACTTCTTCTATTCTTGCAGGATGGATTCGACCATCGGCGACTAGCTTCTTCAAGGATAGTCGGCATATTTCTCTTCTGATGGGATCGAAACTTGAAATGACAATAGCTTCCGGTGTATCGTCTACAACGATCTCTGCACCGGTAGCTGCTTCGAGCGCGCGAATATTCCGGCCTTCTCGTCCAATAATTTGTCCTTTGAGGTCATCCGACTCCAAATTGAACACACTGACTGTATTCTCGATGGTGTACTCGGCACACATCCTTTGGATAGATTGGATAACAATTTTTTTCGCTTCTTTATTTGCCGAAGCTTTCGCATTCTCGACGGACTCTTTAATGATAGACATCGCATCTGTCTCCGCTTTGGCTTTGACGGCTTCGAGCAGTTGCTCTCTGGCTTCCTGCTCACTTAGCCGAGCGACAGTTTCGAGGGCTTTAATATGTTTTTCATTGGCTTTTTCCAGTTCTTCTTTTTTCTTTGCGACAATTTTTAGTTGAGTGTCGAGGTTTTCGCGGATGGTTTTGACATCATTTTCACGTTGTTCCAATTCCTGTTTTTGACTATCAATCCAAGCGATTTTTTCATCAAATTTGCTAATCTCCTGCTGCAGTTCCCGCTCTTGTGCTCTGATTTCCATCTGGCGCTCTTTCAATTCTACCTTTTGTTCCGCTTTGTATTTATCGAAGTCACTACGGTAGCGATTGAATTTCTCCTTCGCTTCCTGAATTTTTTTCTGCTTGATTTTTTCATTCTTCATCTCCGCCTGTGCTTCGATTCGCTCGGCTTTTGTGGTTGCTTCATCGACGAGGCGCTTTGCTGTCAGTCGAGCCTCTTTGATGATTTCATCCGCCTTTGAGTTCATCTGTTGGATTTTGGCGTTAGAACCTTTTTTTGCCATTATTGTGGCAATTATATATCCTACGACGAGTCCCAATACGACTCCTATTCCAATACCTATTCCCATATTAAATTGATTTTTCAATTATTAAAAACAATAATTACTTTTGGCAGAAAGGAAAACTTCTTAATACCGGAAAGCGAAAGGCAGAAAAGGGGAGATAATCAGATATGGCACCTCCGAAGACAATTAAAGTAATTGAGATAATAGTCCGTCGATATTTTCTAATTTCCTGACCAAACCATCATCCTGAACGCTTAGTGCGCTTTCTTTTTGTTTGTGAAGTTCGACCGCGTAAGTCAGTACTGCCATTGCAAGGCTGTCCTGCTTGTCTTTATTAGAATATGTCAACTGAAAATCATTGATTTTGTCGTTGATTTCCGTTACTATTTTCCTGATGGAAGATTCGTCGCTTGCCTGTACTTTCAGCGGGTAAGGTCTGCCACCGATAACAACCGTGATGTTTTTAATATCCTGACCTTCCATTATTAATTATTGTGTAACCATTCAATACATTTGTCAATTTCGACAACGTATTTATCGATTTCAAGCTTTAATTGTTTTGTACTTTCTGCTTTTTCTTCCAGTTTTGTCTCCACCGACAACTGTGCCGAAGTCAACTTTTCCTGCAAAGCATTTGCTAGTCCTTTTTGGCGATCCAGCGCTCCCTTTAGTTCTTCATTTTGGTTTTTGAGGGCAATATTTTCTTCGTTCAACCGCTCCATTTTTTGAGCCAGTTGTTGAATTTTAAGTTCAATATTATCGAATAACTCTACTGTATTCATTTAATGCCGCTTTCTCTTTATGTTGTTAACTAACGCCTAATTAACGCTCCAAGTTGGGCTTCGTATTGCGCAATTAACTGAGTCATTATTTTATCTACCTCTTTATCTTTGAGTGTCCGTTCCTTGTTTTCGAAGATGAAACTCACTGCGTAAGATTTTTTACCGGCACCAAGTTGTTTTTCATTTTCGTAAACGTCGAACAGGTTCACATTTTTAAGCATTTTCTTGCCGACTTTATTTGCAATGCGCGCAATATCCGAAAATTTTACGGATTTATCAACTACCAACGCTAAATCTCTTCGCACGACAGGAAATTTATTCAAATCTTTAACTGTCATGGTGTGTTTTTTGTAGTTTTTGTAAATAGCATGCCAGTTGAATTCCGCATAGAAAACATCGTTTCGAATATCCATTTTTTTCAAAAGCACTTTGGATAGTTTTCCAAAACTAACGAGAATATTATCTCCGCGATGGTATTCGGCAGCGAGTGAGAACAATTCATTTTCGATGGTTCTTTGCTGAAAAGAAGTCATGCCCAATCGCTTGAGAATATTATCTACATAAGCTTTTAATGTGTAAAAATTCACTTCTTTTTTTGAGTCAAAAATCCAATTCTCTTCCCATCTCTTTCCCGTAAGGAAAAGGGACAACTGTTCGGTTTCCTTGTACTTTTCGCCCTGCTTTTGATAGATGCGCCCAAATTCAAATAATTTCAAATCAGGATGCTGCCTGTTTTGATTTCGGACGATGGCTTCCAATCCGCTAAATACCATGGATGGGCGCATGATGTCGAGGTACATATTAGAAGTATTATTGATGTAAACGAGGTTTTCCTCCGGGATTGACTGATACATCTCTGTATAGTACTTTGATTCCGACAAGGAAATTGCCATCATTTCGTAGAAGCTATTTCCGGCGAGATAATCGGCAATTAGGTTTCTCACCATATTGGCATCGGGATAGTCTCCTGTTACCATTGAGGTGTGAATTTGTCCCGGAATCGCTACATTATCGAAGCCGTAAATCCTCAAAATCTCTTCTATCAAGTCTGCCTCTCGTAAGACATCTGCTTTGTCGGGTGTCACCCGAACTTTGATATGACTATCTGTTTCTTCCAGAATTTCCATTTGCATGGCTTCCAGAATAAACCGGATTTTTTCTTTTGTTAATTCCACTCCGATTAAGCGATTGATATTCGCAAAGGAGGCTGTTATTTCTACCGGAGCAATTGGGTTTGGATAAATGTCAATGATGTCCGAAGCGATTGTCGCATCTGCCAATTCTTTAATCAGTAAAGCGGCTCTTTTCAGGGCAAATGCCGGCATAGTCGGGTTGCTTCCTTTTTCGAATACCTTGGCGGCATCAGTCCGCAAATTGTGTCGCATACTGGTGCGGCGAATAGTACCGGCATCGAAGTGCGCTGCCTCTAGAAAGATGGAAGTCGTTCCCTCAGTAACGCCGGAGGTCAATCCACCAAAAACACCACCGATACACATTGGTTTTTCGTTGCCATCACAAATCATGAGGTCTTCGGCGCTTAGTTTTCGTTCGACTTCATCTAAGCTGAGGAATGGCGTCCCTTCGGGTAGTTTTTTGACGATTATTTTTTGTCCATCAATTTTGTCCAGGTCGTAAGCGTGAAGGGGTTGTCCCAATTCGTGCAAGACGAAGTTGGTAATGTCGACGATATTATTAATACTGCGAACGCCGATGGCTTCCAACCGATTTTTTAGCCACTCCGGTGATTCTTTGATGATGATGTCTTTGATTACCAAACCTGCAAAACGAGGGCAGGCAGCCGTATCCTGTACATCTACTTCAATGGAGGCATCCGTTGTGTCCGGCTGAAAAGTGCTGACATCGGGCATTTTTACCGCACCTTTGAAGTCGTAATTCACTTTGAGTGCGGCTGCGAGGTCTTTTGCAACACCAATGTGGTTAGTCGCGTCTGATCTGTTTGGGGTTAGCCCAATTTCATAGACGTAGTCTTTCTCAATATTGAAGTAATCCTTGGCTAACGTCCCGGTTTCCACCTCATCAGGTAATACCATAATACCATCGTGACCGGTACCCAGTCCCAGTTCGTCTTCCGCGCAAATCATGCCCATGGATACTTCGCCTCTAATTTTTCCTTTTTTTATTTTCCAAGGTT
>JALVDO010000083.1 GCA_027008975.1 Saprospiraceae bacterium
TGTTATCTCCAAGCCCATCTCCTTTCTGATATTCTGGATGCGATTGACAAGGTCGCGGGCGATACCTTCCGCTTTTAATTCATCGGTAAGTGTGACATCGAGTGCGACGGTCAGTTTGCCATCGCTAGCGACCTGCCAGCCCGGAATGTCTTCGGTGACAATCTCAAAGTCCTCCATCGTCAGATTGTAGCTATTGCCATCTATCTCCAGGGTGTAGGCATTGTCTCGTTCGATAATGGCAATATCTTCCTGCCCAAGTCCTGAAATGATTCCCACTGCCGCTTTCATGTCCTTGCCTAACCTTCGTCCCAGCGTTTTGAAATTGGGTTTGATTTTTTTTCGGATGACGCCCTCCGTTTCGGTGATGTATTCGATATTTTTAACATTTACCTCCGACAATATCAGATCCTTGACGGCTTCTACTTGTTGCATAAATCTATCATCCAAAATTGGCAGTAAAACCTTTTGCAGGGGTTGGCGAACTCTGATTTTTTCCTTTTTTCGGAGAGAAAGTATCAGGGACGAAATGCGCTGTGCATAATCCATTCTTTCTTCGAGATCCTTGTTTATGAAGTCGTTATTGACCACGGGAAAATCTACTAAATGAACAGATTCCTTCGCCTCTAATGCACTTCCTTCGCTTAGGTTTTTGTACAGCCAATCCGCGAAGAAAGGTGCAACCGGAGCCATCAATTGTGCTACTGTAAGCAGGCACTCATAAAGCGTCTGGTATGCGGCAATTTTATCTTCGGAGTAGTCGCCTTTCCAGAAGCGTCGTCGGCACAGGCGCACATACCAGTTACTCAAGTGGTCATCTACAAAGTTCATCACCTTTCTGGTAGCATTAGTCGGTTCATAATTGGCGTATTCTGCTTCGACTTCTTTAATCAATGTATTCAACACAGAGATGACCCACCGGTCGATTTCCGGTCTTTGCTCCAGAGGTAGTGAAGCTTCTTTGAATGAGAATTTATCGACATTTGCGTAAAGCGCAAAAAAGGAATAAGTATTGTATAAAGTGCCAAAGAACTTTCGCTTGACCTCCTCTAATCCCGACTCATTAAACTTGAGGTTATCCCACGGCTGCGCATTGGAAATCATATACCAGCGCGTGGCATCTGCACCATGCTTGCTGATGATATCGAAAGGATTGACGGTGTTGCCAAGACTTTTTGACATTTTAATGCCGTTTTTGTCCAGCACCAACCCATTCGAAACAACGTTTTTATAGGCGACGGAATCGAATACCATCGTTGCGATTGCGTGTAGGGTATAAAACCAACCACGCGTTTGATCTACTCCTTCCGCAATAAAGTCGGCGGGGAAGTTGCGCTTAAATTTTTCCTGATTCTCAAAGGGATAATGGAACTGAGCGTAGGGCATCGAGCCGCTGTCAAACCAGACGTCAATCAGGTCTTTCTCACGGGTCATTGGTTTGCCGTTATTGCTGACCAATACAACTTCGTCGATATAGGGACGGTGCAAATCCTTTGGCACCTTTTGGCTTTTCCCCAATGCTTTATTGGCTTTTTCAATCTCCGCTTTCAGTTCTTCAATCGATCCAATGCAGATTTCCTCATCACCTTCTTCTGTTCGCCAGATAGGGAGGGGCGTTCCCCAGTATCGGGAGCGGGAGAGATTCCAGTCTTGCAAGTTCTCCAGCCACTTTCCAAATCGCCCTTCGCCTGTAGCTTTAGGCTTCCAGTTGATGGTTTTGTTGAGTTCCTGCATTCTCTCCTTTGCTGCAGAGGCTTTGATAAACCAACTATCCAAAGGATAATAAAGGACGGGCTTGTTTGTTCTCCAACAGTGCGGATAGGAGTGTACGTACCGTTCTGATAAAAACAATTTATTTTCGCTCTTTAACTTAATGACAATGTCGGTATCAAGCGTTCGCTCTTCCTCCTGTCCGTAGTCTTTAACGTATCTGCCGGCAAAATCGGTCACGACATCTGCCATTCGTCCTTGAAGATCAACGAGGGGGACATCTTTGCCATTTTCATCCTTTATCATCAAAGGGGGAATATCGTATTGTTTGGCAATCTTGAAGTCGTCGGCTCCAAAAGTCGGGGCGATATGTACGATACCTGTACCATCCTCCGTAGAAACAAAATCCCCGATTAAAACCCTGAAGGCAGGCTTATCCGGTTGGACGTATGGCATGAGTTGTTCGTATTCCATCCCTTCGAGTTCGCTTCCCTTCATCTCAGCTACAATGGCTGCGTAAGGGATAGGTTTGCTTCCTGCCTTGACTTCCTCCGGTTTTAAGTCCGGTTTTTCTTCTGAGAAATAGCTACTCATCCGGTCTTTTGCCAAAATGACTACCGCCGGCTCTTGCGTATATCTATTGAAGGTTTGCACTTTTACATAGGTGATATTTTTACCAACGGCAAGTGCGGTGTTTGAGGGCAAAGTCCAGGGTGTTGTTGTCCAGGCGAGAAAGTACTCGTTTTTGGTATTTTTTATTTTGAATTGTGCAATAGCGGAAGTGTCCTTAATGTCGCGATAAGCACCCGGCATATTAAGTTCATGCGTACTCAAACCTGTTCCGGCTGCGGGGGAGTATGGCTGAATGGTAAACCCCTTGTAAAGCATTCCCTTGTCATATAGCTGACGCAGCAGCCACCATACGGATTCGATGTAAGCATTTTCGTAAGTAATGTAGGGGTGTTCCAAGTCGACCCAGTAACCCATCTTTCGTGTAATGTCATCCCACATATCTTTGAATTGCATCACGGTGGTCCGACATTCCTGATTATACTGATCAACGCTAATACTTTTGCCGATATCTTCTTTGGTAATACCCAATTTTTTTTCAACGCCCAACTCGATTGGCAGACCGTGTGTATCCCAGCCTCCTTTCCGCTCTACTCGCTTGCCCTTCATGGAATGGAATCTACAGAACAAATCTTTTATAGCCCGTGCCATTACGTGATGAATGCCGGGCTTGCCGTTGGCTGAGGGTGGTCCTTCGTAAAAGACCCAACTGTTTTCTTCATCCCTTTGGTTAACACTTTTTTCAAAGATACGCTGTGCATCCCAAAAGGATTGGATTTCCTTGTCGATTTCAGGCAGGTTCAGCTTCGCAAATTCTCTATACATGGTTGATAAAATTTTGGCTGCGCAAAGGTAACAACTTCACAAATAAAAAAAAGGTAAGTAGTTACAAAAAAAGCTCCGACAGGCAAATCTGTCGGAGCTTTTTTTTATTAACACATCAGTCCTACAGATTCTATTCAAATCTTGGAATAATTATGCTAATAATAATGGTAAATGTCATCACAATAAATCAATTTGAGGCAAAGGTAAAGTTTGTTGGAGCAAAAAGCAAGGAGTGTAAAAGAAAAAACGGATGCTCGCAGAGGAAAGCATCCGTTTTACCTTAAATCATTTATTTTTTTTAGTCGTCAAAAGAAATCTCTTCTTCTTGGACTGTGGTATTAGGTGTTGTTGCACGGATAACTATTGCCGGCTTATTATCAGCGACTTTTACGCCACTCATTTCGTCCTTAATAAGAGAAGGATTGTCCTCAAATCTACATCCTGTAGCAATCACTTCACAGATTCCTTTATCTTCATCGTAAGAATAGATGGCACCTCCTCTGACAGTACTGATGTTTCCTGCAAAAACACAGTCGGTCACCATTGGCTTGGTCTCCCCCTCTGACGCTTTATTTAGAATACCTGCCCCGTAGTAAGAATCGTTTTCAACAAAGTAACAAGACTTGATAATGGGACTGCAGATGCTTTTATCCCCGTTGTTGTATAAAGCACCACCATCGAAGTCAGAATGGTTAGAAAGGAATTTACATCCGGTAATAATGCTACGAATGGAACCTCCATTGGCATAATTATACAAAGCACCACCGTCTCTTGCTCCATTGTTGGAAAAAGTGCAATTGAGAATGACCGGAGAAGACTCCGTGTTTTCGTGTGCCATATTGAACCATGCCCCCCCGCAAGAGGTCGGGTCGCCGGCAGTACCGAATCCATTGGCATTTCCACCGGTAATGACGAACCCGTCGATGATGGTTTCAGCAGAAACATCAATAGTGATAACAACGCTATAAGCATTGTCCTCGTTCGTGTCTAAATCGCCAATCTCCCCACTGAGAATAGTAGGATTGAATTGAATATCACGATCCTCCAGGTTGCTTTCGTTACCCGAAAACCCACCGTAGAGTGCAACGCCATCCTTGATAAGGAAGCCATCGCTTCGCACTTCCTCCGTCACTGTCGCAGCGTACGAAGTAAGATAAGTGCCGGTAGCGACCCAAATTTGGTCACCCCTCTCGGCAATGTCTAAAGCTAATTGTAATTGTCCGAAGGCTGATGTCCACGAAGAACCATCACCGTCGGAATCCTGCTTCACAAAAATGACCTTTGCAGAAGTCACCTGCGAACAAAGCAAGATGAATGCAGAAAGTAAAAATAATTTTTTCACGTCACGCCTTGTTTGAAGTTGTTGAAAAATAGTCGCCATTATTTTACTGATATACCAAAACTCAAAATAGTCAGTTCTTAAAGTTGCAGAGAAAAAACTAACTGTTTTATACGACGATTTAGTATTTCAGTCAACGTCAAATTGAAGAAAGTAACAAAAACTCAGATATGTACAAAGCGACCGAAGTCACTTTAGCGGGATGCTGTAAATCTGGACTCTTTAGGTGAAAGGTGTCAAACTTTGAGTCCAAAGGTACAACATTGTTTGCAATGGTGCAAGGATTTGAATGATAATTTTAAAAAAAATCAAATTATCAGGGGATTCAAATAGGGATAATTGTGCTGGTGTACGTAGAAGCTGCCAAAAAGGTTGCATTTACGGAGATATAAAAAATATTTTTTTTAATAAGCGGGAGTTTTACACAGGGAATGGTATATTTTACCTACGAAACGGATAGTTAACTTGTAAAATATTTTTTATATAAAAATTGTTTTATATGTAAAAAAATTATACTTTTGCCGTGTCAAATCCCCTTTATTCGTGCTAAAACAGCGTTCGGTTGTTTGCCGGATTTTCTCAGTATTTGAGAATGAGTTTATCTACATAGCAAATTATCTCTAAAAATCTTCAAAGTTGCCCGGATATTTGGGTATCTTGTCCTGTTCTTTTGAAACATAAGGAGCGGGAAAAGAGTATAAGTAATTCGAGCTTCCTTACGGAAAAAAATAATTCGGGAGATTAGGCATAATTCTATTTCCCATCACATATACCTTTTGTTGTTATGTATTACAAACTTACACGTAGTTATTCCTTGCTGAGGGTTGGGATTCTGTTAATTGGCGTCTTTTTAGTAGGAGATGTTATCCAATTGTCAGGTCAGGATTTTCACTATTCCCAATTTCATAACTGTCAGTTGCATCTGAATCCGGGGCTGACGGGCATTTTCGGAGGAGATCTTCGGGTTGCCGCAAACTATCGGAATCAATGGAAGCGCGCTCCCGTTGACTATCGAACGTTTACCATCGCAGCTGACAAGAAGTTCATTAAGCGAACGGATAAGAAGGGCTATCTCGCCGGAGGGGTAATGATTAATTACGATCAGGCAGGCTTATCTCGGTTGAGATTGATTGACTTGGGGTTGAGTATGTCTTATACAGGAATGTTAACCGAACATTTCTTTGCTACGGCGGGAGGCCAATTGCGCGTTGGGCAGCGCTCTTTTGATATTGGGCAGTTGTCTTTTGACGGTCAATTTGACGAGCTTCGTGGAGTTTATGACTCCAATCTTCCCATTAATGAAAATTTTGAGCCTTCCGGTTATTTCTTTCCCGATGTAGCATTGGGCGTGAATTTCAGATGGCAGAAGATTGACCCGTGGGTGTTGGTCGACCGTTTGGAAAAGCGGAGCAAGGTTGATTTTGGCGTGGGTATATTCAATTTACTACGTCCGAATCAGAGTTTTAATACAGGCTCGAAGGTTGAGCTTCCGGTAAGGATTAGCCCTTATGTGTTGGGTACCCTACAACTAGGGCAAAGCGTAGATCTTATATTGAATGCAACGGCACAGTGGCAAAATACTCATACTCAATACGAAGGATTGGGTGGAATCAAACTTCATTTGGACAGAAAGCTTGGCAAACAATTTGCCATCCAACTGGATATTGGTTACCGCTTTAACAATGACTTTGGCGATGCGCTTATTCCGGGGCTTGAAATATTCTACAATGGATGGCAGGCAGGGTTTACTTATGATGTGAATCTCTCTGCTTTTAAGGTGGCGACCTATAAACGCGGGGGGCCTGAGTTGTCTCTGCGATACATCCTCCGGAAGGTGAGACCTTTACCTAAGTTCAAGATATGCCCTTTGATATAGATTTGGTTATTGTTTTGTAAATACCTATCACCCCATGACTTGAATCGAAAAATGAGAAATACCGAATAGATATTAGACATAGAAAGAATGTCGAACATCGATTAACCCATGCCCATACCCATACGGGCGCGTATTGGCGCGGGCGCGACAAGACTGTCCCGTATGGGTACCGGCGCGGGCAAGCTGAATGCCGATTTTAGAAGTTTGAAAGAAAATTGAAGTTTGAAATGGGAAAGGATTGATGAATCTGAAATCTAAAATCGACTTGTCCGCCCCGCACGGGGATAGGATGTTCCTTGCTCTTAAATCAAAAAAGGTAATTTCTTTCGGGTGCCCATTTTTAGGCAACAATGATGTACTCATAAATAGTTACATTGTTTTATAAAAAAGAAAGGGCTACTACCATCTGATTTTGCGTAGGTAGCCTTCAAATAAGAATATATATGAAAAAGCTTTTGTTATTCGTCTTTTTTGTGGTAACGATAATCCAATCCGGATTTTCCCAAACGAAGCAGGCCTGGATTGATGCTGCGGATGATGCGTACGCTAAAAAAGATTATTATGCCGCCTATAAGTATTATGGTATTGCCTTGGAGTACGATGATGAACCGGCGAGAATCTGGTATCAATACGCTCAATCGGCAAGACAATTCGACATCTATAATAAAGCAGATGAAGCTTACCAAAGGGTTGTTGGTTGTGAGGATGCCAACCACTACCCACTGGCATCTTATTGGTTGGCAAAGGTGAAACAACGACTCGGGCATTACGATGATGCCACCACCTTTTTTCAAAAGTTTTTGGATGATTTTCCAAATGCCGATCCATCCTATAAAGAGGATGCACTTAGGAGTATTGAAAACTGTACTTGGGCGAAGGGTGTCATTTCCAATCAATTGGATGTCGACATCCGGAACATGACAGACTCTATCAATTCACCCTATGCGGATTTTGGAGTAGCACTAAAGGGAGATACCATGTATTTCTCGTCATTTAGATACATTTATAAAAAAGATACGATTATTCCCGAACGCCCTTTCAACAAAATAGTTCAGGTCGTCAATGGGGTACATACTTTGTTGCCGGCACCTATTAATGAAGACGGGCATCATACCTCGAATACTGCATTCTCCGGTGATTACTCAACGGTCTACTACACCAAATGTGATTACATTGATGTTACGGACTTTAGGTGTGCCTTGTATGTCAGTCAGGTATTGCCAAATGGCGAATGGGGTCCGGGTGAGAAACTGCCCATCAACGAAGAGGGCTACGATTTCAGGCAACCCAATATCGGAAAAGATATTACTTCCGACAATGAAAAACTTTATTTTGTGTCGGACAAACCGGGTGGTGTCGGAGGATTTGACATTTGGGTTTGTGATATTTTACCGGACGGCACATTTGGTACGCCTGTCAACCTAAGGAGTATCAATACCGAGGGAAATGACATCACGCCATTTTACTTTAGTGAGACAAGCACCTTGTATTTTAGTTCGGATGGTTATCAGACCCTGGGAGGATATGATATTTATGAGGCAAAGCATCTGAATGGGGAATGGGAAATGCCAAAACATGTACCTGCGCCGGTCAATTCCAGCTATAATGATACTTATTATGCCTTGTATGAAGGAGGAGAAAAAGCATTTTTTGCTTCAAACCGCCCCGATTCAACTGCCATCTTTTGGGATGATTCACGAGAAACCTGCTGTAGTGACATCTATACTTATAAGCGCAAGCTAACAATAGATTTGTTAGCAAGGACTCTTAATGGCTTAGATAATTCTGAACTGGATGGCGTGACCGTCTCGCTTTATGAAGTACTTCCGAATGGAGAGGAAGTCCTCGTTGAGCAAAAGATGGACCCTGCAGGCAATAACTACAATTTCAGTTTATACCCCGGCAAGATATACAAGCTAAGAGCTACAAAAGATGGATTTAGTGAGGATATCGAAACCATTGATTTGACGACACCTGAAATGCAAAATGTGACCTCTATTGAGCGGGATTTATTCCTTGAAGAAGGGCTTATTTTAAATGCCTTCACCTTCGATAATATTGATTCCCTGCCACTCATTGGTACAACACTGAAACTATTTATGGAGGGCGAAAACGGAGAAGTGATTCTTGTGGAGACTGTTGAAAATCCTACTGGAAATGATTTTTCCTTCCCACTCAAACGAGGACATCGCTATGCAATCAGAGCTACTAAACCGGGCTTCCCTTCGGCAACGAGCAAAATCGATTTGACCGATCCCGCACTCGCTACGGCTACCAAGATAAAAAGAAATCTCTACCTTGGCCAGGAGCTAAAAGCTTTGACACTGGATGAAGCGACCAAAAAAGCTCTAAAAGGAGCGACGGTGACCTTATACGAAATCACGGCCGATGGGCAACGAAAGTTGATAGGTAAACACTTCAATAGAGATGGAAATGAATTTACCTTTCCAATTGATTTGGGCAAAACTTATGAAATAAAAGCTGAAAGAGAGGGGTATGAAACGGTTGTTAACCCACTTGCCTTTGACCCATCTCTCGTCAATTCTGCACAGGGGAAAATTACTGTAGAAATACCGATGAGGCGTAATTCTTTAGAAGATTTCCTACCACTCACTTTGTATTTTGATAATGACTTTCCCAATCCGCGATCAAGAAAACCTACGACTAACCGTAGTTACTTAGAGACCAACGAAAATTATTACGCCAAGAAGGGGGAGTTTATAAAGAAATTCACGGAGGGACTTGGGAAAAATGAAGCCTTTATTACATCGAGAAGGTTCCAACAATTTTTTGATGTAGAGGTAAAAGGAGCCAAGACTAAGTTGGAGGAGTTCACCGCGGAGCTGCTCAAATTTTTGGATGCTGGTTATACCTTCAAAATACGACTTAAAGGGTATGCCAGTCCACGGGCAACTGCTGCGTATAACAAGATACTCAGCCGTCGGAGAATTTCCAGTGTTAGAAACTACCTCGAAGAGTACGAGCACGGGGTGCTACGGAAGTATATGAAAAATGGTAGCCTGAAAATAGAAGAGGAGGCGTTTGGAGAAGATACCGCAGATAAGAAGCGAATTAGTGATAAACTTGGCGATGAGAAAAACTCCATCTATAGTATTATTGCGTCCGTTGAACGAAGAGTGGAAATTGTTGGGGCGGATATGGAAGAGAAATAAAATCATACAAAAAAATGTAATTACATGAATGCGATAAAAATCAATAAAATCATGTCACGATATATCCTTTCACTCATCATCGTCGGGCTAGCTATCAGTATGCCTACGTCATTAAAGGCAACTCATATAGTCGGTGGCAATATGGGATACAATTGCCTTGGAAATGACGATTACGAAATCGTTCTAGACATATATCGGGATTGTCTCAATGGAGCAGAAAATGCACCCTTTGATGATCCTGCATACGTAGGTATCTTTGATGAAAATGGAACGTTAATCCAAACTGTCGCCCTCCCTTTTATGGGCGACGATACTTTGACGACAAGCCTGACGGACCCTTGTCTGGTAATTCTAGAGGAGGTTTGTGTTCACACTTCGACGTATAGAAAGACAGTCCACCTTCCTTATGCTGCGGGGGGATACTTCTTTGCCTATCAACGTTGTTGTCGTAATATTACTCTAGACAATATTTTAGATCCTGTGGCAACAGGCGCCACATTTAAAATAGAATTGTCGGGAGCAGCAATGGCTCGTTGCTCGAGTAGTCCTAAATTTGTCAATTGGCCTCCCATTTACATTTGTACTGATTTGCCACTGGTCTTCGACCATTCTGCAATTGATGTGGACGGAGATTCTATTGTCTATAGCTTATGTACCCCCGACTCGGGTGGTTCACTTGATGATCCACAGCCCGTTCCGCCAGCTGCACCACCTTACACTCCGGTTGTGTGGGATGCTGCAAACGGTTATGGCGTTGACAATATGCTTGGAGCCGGAGTACCTCTCCAAATCGATCCGCAAACAGGATTATTAACCGCCACTCCCGGTTTGACCGGACAGTTTGTCGTTGGCGTCTGTATTACCGAATACGACAGAGCGACCGGCGAATTGTTGTCCTGTACGAATAGGGATTTTCAATTCAACGTCAATCTTTGTGGGGAACGCGTTGCTGCTATCGGCTCACCAACTGCACAATGTGACAATTACACCGTTCATTTTACGAATGAGAGTTTGAATACCTCCTCTTTTGAGTGGGTCTTTGATTACCCCAACAATACAATGGTATCAAATACTTCTGCGACAGAATTTGACATTACATATCCTCCGGTAGAAGGGAATTATACGATTCGATTGATTGCAGAGCCCGGCAGCTTTTGTGCAGATACCACCTTTACAACCATCTTTTTGCAAGATAATTCATTAACGATAGGTGCAAATGTAGATGTTTTTGATTGCGACGATGTTGCCCTGCTCTATTTGACAGATGCGTCGACGGATAACGTATCCCCGCCGGTTGCTTGGGATTGGCAGGTAACTTATAACGGAGGAGGCACCTCTTCTTCCCTACAAAATCCGGTATTGACCGTTCCATTGAATGTATCAGGAACCATCAATCTGACAGTCACTTCGCAAAACGGATGTGTGCAATCGCTTTCACAAACTTTCCAGACCGGCTCGGGAAATCCGGGGAACCTTCTTTTAGGAAACATTCAACAATGTATTGGCGAGGTAGCATTCCTGAATCCCAACACACCAGCGGATGTCGGGTACTCTTATTCCTGGTCGCCATCGGCATCCTTGAGTGATTCCCATGCCATTAATCCTTCCGTTACGGTTACAAACAGCCAAGTTTATACCGTGACAATAACACCTCCGGGTGGAGAATGTGAGATCGTAAGACAAGTGACGCTCGAAGCTGTAGCCAATCCCGAATTGGATTTCTCCACTCATCTTGAATGTGACGGATCGACGGTTACCTTTACCAATTTGAGCCAGAATGCAACCGCTTACGCTTGGGATTTTGGTGATGAAACAACGACAAGTGATGTCTCCAATCAAGCTAACCCAAGTTATACCTACCCCGGATTGGGTACTTATACCGTTACACTGGAAGTGCCCGCTACCGAATTGTGCACGGCTACTATCACGAAGGAAATAACCATTAGCCAAGTAGATTTGAGTGCAGATTTTTCCTATGAATATGCGACGTGTTCACCAGAGAATGTCGTCGTCCAATTTATGGATGAATCAATTAACACTATGGGGAATACCACGGAGTGGAATTGGGTATTGACCCCCGGAGGAACCTCTTCCGAAGAAAACCCATCTTTCACCTTTAATTCTTCGCAATCGGTAAACGTCTCCCTCACTATCACAACGGCAGATGGATGCGTAAATACGATGACAAAGGATATTTTTGTCAATGTTATTGACAGCGCAGATCAGTTTCCGGATACGCTTCAGGTTTGTTTTGGAGGAAGCACCGCCTTGATGCCGGGAGGCAATCCTGCTTATGTTTACGAGTGGACTCCTAACGTGGGGATTGACGACAACCATGCTGCAGCACCGGTGTTTTCACCTGCTGAAACGACAACTTATCAGGTCGAAATTACAGCTTTTGGAGCTGACACCTGTACTTATATGGAAGAGATGGTCGTATTCGTAACACCTGAAATCGGACTGAGTGTGACCGGAGGAGGTAATACCTGTGAGGCGTCAGTTACTTTAGAGGCTTCTTCTCTCGTTGATGTGGACTATTCCTGGTTATTAAACGGAGTTGAAGTCGGAACGGGAAATACTTATAGTGTTGATGTGTCGGGGGTACACGACTTTACACTTATTGCTACAGACCAATATGGTTGCTCGGAAACTGAAACTCAACGCGTGGATGTTATCGGTGGTCCGGTGAATATCTCGGTGCCGGATACGGTCTCGGCATGTTTAAGCGATGGGATATCAGGACTGACAGTAACCAATTTGGACGCCAATGATACATTGACTTATGTTTGGACACCGACAAGTCTTTTTGAAAGCGGTACTGAAAATACAGCATCACCTGACTTTATAGAGGCTATTGGTGAGCACTTGGTTTCTGTTTTGGTCAGCAATCAATTTGGATGTACCGCCACGCGGGATGTCGTCGTGGGCGTTATTGATGATAATATTAGTTTGAGTTATGATTACGAAATAGACTGTTCCGGCGCGACGGTTACCTTTACCAACACAAGCACCAATGCTTTCGGCTATATCTGGGACTTCGGAACGGGAGATTATAGCTATGAGGAAAACCCCGTTTATACCTTTCCCTCTGCGGGAACTTACCCCGTGACTCTATCAATCGTCTTTGCCGGTGATTGCGTGGTGGATTATACGCAAAATATCATCGTACAAGATCCGCAGGTTATCGCTGATTTCACCTATGGCATTTCATCTTGTAGTGTGGAGCAGGCAGAGATTTCGTTTTTTGACCAATCATTTACCAATATCGCAGGTTCTTCCATCGTCAGTTGGGATTGGCAGTTTAGCAATAATCAGACTTCTGACGAGCAAAATCCGGTTATTTTTGTAACCGAAACAGGTGATTTGGAAGCTACCCTGACCATTACGACCAGTAATGACTGTCAGGCAACTGTTACGCAGACAATTGACGTTCAAATTGTAGATTTACACACCCTACAGGATACAGTCGTCTTGTGTAAGGGATTCTCCACTACATTAAATCCGGGTGGAAATCCCGACTACACCTATGAGTGGTCACCCAATATCTCTATTGATGATATTAATAGTCCAAGTCCGACTGTAAATCCCGACATGACGACTTTGTATTCTGTTACGGTAGCGACGATAGGCTCTGATACCTGTGAGGTGACCGGTAGTGTTTTGGTTTTTGTACCCGATGATATTAACGTGGATTTAGGCGAGGATGTGTTTACCTGTGGCGAGGGCGTCGTCCTGTCTCCAGTGGCTGATGTTGACTTGCCGGTGGTGGAATGGACTGATGAGAATGGTGTTTCCTTGGGCAATGGAAATGAAATCACCATAAATCCTTATCAGAATAACACAGTCATTGTCAACGTCGAGGATGACTATGGATGTAGTGATTCGGATACAATAAACATTATACTGTACCCCGATGTCAATTTGCAAGTATATGGCGATACCACTTTGTGTGAAATAGCGACAGTGCCAATATGGGGAACGACAGATGTTGACGCAACAATCGATTGGTATAAAGATAACACGCTTATCGGAACGGGTGATTTAATCATGGTTACTCCGGAAGAGGGCGCCAATACCTACGTCGCAATCGCAACCGATAATGTGACTGGTTGTATGGATACGAGTGCGGTACTCGTCCAGGTTAATATTTTAGAAAATGGTATTCCTGATGCCGTCGTGATGGTTTGTCATGGTGTGCCTACTCCGATTAATCCGGGTGGCGATGCAGAGTTAGTTTACGAATGGAGTCCTACTACCAATCTAGATTTGAATCCGGAGTGGAATCCGATGGTAACAACAGAGGATACAATGACTTATTACGTCACTATTACCAGCCCGGCTGGAAACTGCATTTTATTGGATACCGTAACGGTCATTCCGTACCCTGTTATCAACCCGATAGCCTCACCCGATACGATTTTGTGTGAGCACGTGGCAGTGGAGCTAACGGCAACAAGTGATACTCCCAATACAACTTATACTTGGTATGATAATCCGGAGTTGAATGAGCCAAATATAGGAACAGGAGCTTCCATCTCCGTAACACCTACCGGAGAAATGACTTACTATGTCCTTGCCGAGGATGAATTTGGCTGTACAGAATCTGATGACGTAACTATCAATTCATTCCCTATTGATGCAAGTATTACCGCACCAATTGTCATTTGTGAATCTTTGGAAGAAATAACACTGGAAGCAACCAACAATGATCCCTTGCAGGATTTGGTTTATGATTGGATGCCGGGGAATGCAGTCACGCCGACGGATGCAAGTGTCGTCACTGCAGACTTAACACAAGCGGAGGATTTTTCTGTACTTTTGACCAATCAATATGGTTGCGAGGCGACTTTGAATACGACAATAACGGTCATTAACCTGCTTGATAGTCTGGAATTGACAGCCACTCCGGATACCATTTTATTGGGAGAATCTACGGATATTACTGCGACCGGATGCCTGCTTTGCGACTATGAATGGGTTTGGCCTGAGGGTAGCGACATTACGCCTGAATTTGGCCCTATTATTACCGCTACACCGGTTGAGCCGTTGAATAATATCTATGAGGTGACTGCCAATTTGCTCGGGTGCACCCTGACGGCATCAACTGAAATTTTTGTCATAGATGGGATGTGTGATTCGGATCATGTCTTTCTACCAACGGCATTTTCTCCAAATGGGGATGGTAATAACGACATATTAAGAGTGAGGAGTTTCTTTGCCGACCAACTCTCCGATTTTGAATTCATCATCTATTCGAGATGGGGAGAGGAGGTATATCGTTCTGACAATCCGCTTAAGGGATGGGATGGAACATACAAAGGTGAGTTTTTGTCACCGGATGTATATGGTTACTATTTGAGGACGAAGTGTCCAAGTGGTGATGAATATATCCAGAAAGGTAATGTGACGCTATTGAGATAAGAGAAATATGTTTTACCCCGTCAATACACTTGACGGGGTACTACCACGCGGATGCTGTTGCCCCCAAGGTAACAGCATATTTACTCTACGAGTTGATAAATATCTTTCAGGTTTCGCCCCAGTCCGTTATAATCCAATCCATATCCGACTACAAATTTATTGGGAATCTCCAATCCGACCAGATATTTGGCATTCAACTCCGCCTCCAGAGCGTCGGGTTTGAACAACAGTGCAATAACTTCAATAGATGAGGGATTCAGACTTTGGAGTTCCGGAATTAGTCGGTTGAGTGTACGTCCTGTATCGATAATGTCTTCAATAATGATGACCGGCCGCCCGTCTAGAGATTCCTGCAAACCTATCAGTTGGGATAAATCTCCCGTTGATTCAGTCCCTTTGTAGGAGGTGAGTTTGATGAAAGAGACATCAAGGTCCATATCAATCTCCCTTAGGAGGTCGGCAGCGAATATAAATGAGCCATTGAGTATAGGCAGGAAAATAGGGTGTGTCCCCTCGTACCTCGTCTTTAGATCATCGGCCAATGCTTTGACTGTCTTTTTTATGTCACTTTCAGCTATCATAGGCTGAAAGGAGAGGTCATGCAGTTGAATGGTAGGTAAACTCATAATTGTTTTATTAAAGTCCGTTATTGTCAATTAGATAAACGAGTGTCGTTATCGCTGCCGCACCCAGTTCTAATTCTCGTTTATTAATAGCTGTAAAAATATCTGTTCGAGCGTGGTGGTGGTCAAAATACCTTTGCGAATCAGGTCGCAACCCAAGCAAGATACCACCCTGTTTTTTCAATCCGGAAATATCGGCTCCGGAGCCACCCTTGTATATTTGCAAACCGTAAGGTTCCAATAATGGCGCCCATGATTCCAAAACAGTTGCTCCCTTTTCCAAGGCTTCCGGAAGCCCGTCGTAGCTAAAGCCCCGCGGTGAAAAACCTCCTGCATCAGACTCGATGGCTGCGAGGTGGAATTCCCCCTTTTCATCCGATTGAGCCCAGTAGGCTTTCCCTCCTTTTAAGCCGTTTTCTTCATTCATAAACATTACACATCGTAGGGTGCGTTTGGGGCGGTAGTTAAGTTTTTTAAACAAGCGTAATACTTCGATTGATTGTACACAACCCGCCCCATCATCGTGCGCGCCATCACCAATGTCCCAGGAGTCGAGATGCCCGCCTACTGCAATTATTTCATCAGGGTATTCCGAACCGTAAATGGTCCCAATGACGTTATACGAAAGTACCGGTTCCAGCATTTGGCAGGTCGAGCGAATAAAAACGGAGACCTGCTCTTGCTTCAGTAACTGACTGAGCAGATTTGCATCCCGCACACTAATAGCCGTTGCGGGTATTTTGGGAATCCCGTCTTCGTAATGTTGCACCCCTGTATGTGGAACGCCGTCTTCTTTCAGGGTCATTGAGCGGACA
>JALVDO010000084.1 GCA_027008975.1 Saprospiraceae bacterium
ATGGGCAAAGAGGCGAAAGGGCGATTGAATGAATAATTAAATGCGCGAATGAAAATCGAAACATTCCTTTGCGAGCCTTTGCGAAACCTTAGCGAGCCTTTGCGAAACCTTAGCGAGCCTTTGCGGGAAAATAGAATGAGTGAATGATTGAATAGATGTTGAAATCAAAACCTGAACAAGCTCAACAGCCTCCCTCCCTCCCTCGTTTCCTTCGGGAGGCAAGCTTTCAGTCATGAGGCAGGCTCAATAACTCAATAAACAAACAACAAAAAAATGCAAAAAAAGCAAATATATTTCACCCTTCTTTTAACACTCCTATTCGCCTGCAATCGGGAGCCTATCATCGCTCCGCCTACGGATTTAAAACTGGAATATTTCCCGCTTGATATAGGAAAGTACTGGGTTTATGCCGTTGACTCTATCGTCTATGATCCTATTGTGGGGGGGATTGAGCAGGACTCTGTCCGCTTGTATGTTAAGGAAGAGGTTGTAGATACCTTTCGGGATGCCACCGGTATGTTGATGTATCGTATTGACCGCTATGAGCGCTATGCGGATACCATGCCCTGGCAAATTGCCCTTGTCGTCGCAGAGGGGATTGAGGATGACAAGTCGGCGATTCGAATCGAGCATAATTTGCGGTTTTCCAAATTGGTTTTTCCACCCTTTACGGGAAAGCAATGGGAGGCTAATTCCGCTTTTGATACAGAAATGTCATTTCCGGTAGCAGGTGAAGGTGTCCGGATATTTCGACAAATGCTCTTTTATATAAAAGGAGTTGACGAACCCTACGAGCTCCCCAATTTGGCTTTTGATTCTGTGACGACCGTTATGGGAACCAACTTTCCCGAGACCTGCTCTTTGGAATACAGGACAATCGAAGAAAAATACGCTAAAAACGTAGGTTTAATATTCAGGGAATGGATTATATTGGATGAGGTGGTAAGCGCTCCACCGGATACCTGTGTCGATGCACCCTGGCGCGATAAAGCCGAAGCCGGGTTTGTTATTCGCCAGACGCTTATCGATTACAAATGAATTCGAATCGGGGAGCCCCAGTACGGGCAAGCTGACGAAGAATGAGGCCTGCATCCTGACCAAATGCTTGCCTCACGACAGAAACGAGGGAGGAAGGGATGAAGATCCCCAAGCCGAATTTACAAGTTAATATTATCAAAAATATGAATTCAAAATTGAAAAAAAATCCAAAAATAATCACAAAGGTATTTTTTTTCTCGCTACTGACTGTCTTAACCCAAATCGGGGGAGTTGTATATTTGTTGAGCCTGATAATTTCCCAAAAATGGAATAAAAATTTGAAATTTAAAACACTGATTATTTTTATAGGGCTTTACCTGGTTTCTACACTTCTGATTGTCCCTATAATTGCCCCGGTTTTTGGTCGGGAAAAAGTACAACAATCCGATAAAGTAAAACCAACAAGTTTCATGACAGTTCTAATGAATAGAAACTACGTTCGACCGAAACTAAACGAGCTATTAAGCCAAACAGAAAGCCAACTCAAGGGGACGAATATTGAAATTCATTATCTTGATGCAAATTTTCCTTTTATAAACAAATTTCCTCTTCTACCACATTTAAGCCATAATGATGGAAGGAAAATAGACATAAGTTTGATTTACGAAACGAAAAACGGAAAAATTACGAACAAACAAAAATCTATAAGTGGTTATGGGGTGTTTGTAAATCCCAAACCAAGTGAATATAACCAAATCGAAAGGTGCTTGCAAAATGGATATTTTCAATACGATTACCCAAAGTATCTGACTTTTGGCAAAATTAACAAAGAATTGATTTTTTCAGAAAAAGGAACGAGAACACTCATAAGAAGTATCTTGGAAAGTCAGCACTTGGGGAAACTATTTATTGAGCCACATTTGAAAAGTCGGATGAAATTGAATGATAACAGGATAAGGTATCATGGATGCGCGGCTGTCCGACACGATGACCATATTCACATACAATTGAAATGAAAACAGTAGGTATCCAATCACTCAAAAATCATACCTTCCTCCGCTTCCTCTTCTTATGGACGCTAGTTAATGTCTATCAGGCATACACGACCGAAATAACCGGTGATGAAGCCTATTATGTGTTGTTTAGCGAGCATCTCGATTGGGGGTATTTTGATCATCCGCCGATGGTGGCTTTGTTCATTCGTGTCGGCAGGGCGATTGCGGGAGGGGCTTTGGGTGTCCGCTTATTGGCGGTATTGGCTAGTAGTATTGGCATTGCTGTAATGGGGTCGATGATTGATAGGAAGGACAAGATCGAAATGCTTGACTTTATGGTATTGGTGGGCGCATTGCCGCTTTTTACGGTTTATGGATTTATAATGACGCCCGATGTGCCCTTGTTATTTTTCAGTAGTTTGTTTTTATGGGTTGTTAAGCGGTATTTAGCAGATGATAACCGAAGAAACGCGGTGTTTTTAGGCATACTCATGGCGGCGATATTATACAGCAAATACCACGGTGTTTTGGTGATGCTCTTTTGGGTGATTGCCCATCCGGCATTGTTTCGGAGGGTATCGTTTTACCTGGCTTCCTTTCTGGGCTTCTTTCTGTTTTTACCCCATCTTTGGTGGCAATACGAGCATGGTTTTGTGACGTTCATTTATCATCTGTCGGGGCATTCTGCTGCGGATTGGCATTGGGGGTTTGTGTGGGAGTATTTGTTGTATCCTGTCATTGTTTTGAGTCCGCTTCTTGCTTATTTTATTTTGAAGGCAATGGCAACTTACCGAGCGAATACCTCCTTTGAAAAGATGCTGTTATACCTGTTTTGGGGTGTGCTTGGTTTTTTCTTCCTGATGTCTTTCAAGAGCCATGTTGAGATACATTGGATAGCATTGATTGGGTTACCGGTATTGCTTGTCGTCCCGGCATTTTATAGAGATAAAGCCTCCGCCAAAGTGGTGATTCGCCTCGGGGTGGTATCGGCTATGCTGGTTTTTGCCATGAGAATACTGGCTGTTTTGCCAGCGGTAAAGGAACCCCGCTTTCACAGTAATAAAGCATGGGCGGAAAGGATAGCGGAGGAAAGCGAAGGGCAGCCTGTTGTCTTTTACGGCAGTTATCAATGGGCTTCGCTTTTGGCTTATTATACTCCTTTGGAGTCCAATTCCTACAATCCGTATTATTACCACAATACCCAACTCGACCAATGGCAGATGGAAAACAAATTGCGGCATAAAAAGGTATTTTTTGTCTCTAAGCAAAAGCAAATGGGCGGCAAACTTTTTCATACGCCCAAAGGCGAATTTTACGGGTATTGGATACCGGATTACTATTCCCTACAAGGGATGAAAATCGACATTCTGTCCGCCGATGAGGAGGCATCTCCACCTGTCATTCGCGTAAAGCTGACCAACCCTTATGATTTTCCGATTGATATTTTGGATGAGCAGTATCCTCTCCACTTCTATATTTTTTATACCAATGAAAACGGAAAAGTAACATCAATGCCATTGAAATACACTGCTTCGAAACACCTGATACCCGCCCGGCAATCAATAGAGATCAAATGGCAACTGCCCGGTATGCAGCCCGGCAAGTACAAAGTCAAAATCGTATTTGCCAGTCCGGATCACCCGCCGGGAATGCAGAGTGAGAGCATTGAGATTACTTACCGGTAGCCTTATTCTTCATAGCCGATGTAGAAGGTAGCTTTTCCATTCTGAATAGTGATGATTTCGGCAGGTGTGACGAACTCCGTGCCCAGTGTTCTTCTCAGTTTACAATCAAACTCCACGGTAACCAGTTTGCCTGAAAATTTCTCGCCATAGTCTTCCCATTGATATTCCTCGGTAGAGTGGATTGAGAAGAAAGCATTATATAAATTATCTTCTTCAACACTTTTTCCGGAGATTGTATTCCGGTCGTAGACGGCAAAAAAATGCCTATTGAGAGAGATTTCGACCTGGTAGGCATTATTCCCAATCGGATAAGTCTTGCCGGCTTGGAATAGTTCATCAGCTAAAGCTTTTGAAATCCCGGACGGACAATCGGCATCGGGCAATATTAGCCTGAAGCCAAGCCCATTGGCGTATTTATCCGGGTCGGTCGGCGCATACCGCAATGCAACTATTGACGATAATTCGCATTGTTGGTTAGTCGTTACCAATGCGGATTCTCCTTTTAGGTCAACTCCTTCATCCACATAGCTGGTATCCTGCCCGAAATATTGGACGTATTGAAGCGATAGGAGTTTTTCCAATTTATTACCAACGGGTATTTGTTCGTTTTGTTTGGAACAACCGAGCAATAGGGTGACTGCTATTAGGTATATAATCTTTTTCATTGTGTCAATTTTTTAATCATCAAAAGAACCAATAAGTCCCGCCAAAGCGGACAATCGTATTTCGGTGCTTTTCATTTTTTCTAAGAAAGTAATCGTTACTCAGGTCGGAAAAACCTTGATTGATGTTTACATGAAAGCTCAAAGAAGGTGAAAACTGATAGCTATAGCCTATGGTAATTCCGAGGTAAGTTTTATTCAGCCCGTAATCATTGTTAGCGAAGATAGTCCTAATGTTTTCCGGTTTATCTTCCGGAAAGTAAGAGTTTTTAGTATTGTGATGTCCGTCAATATCATAATTAAATATATAAGCTGGCGAGAGCCCCACAACAATACCGGATTTTGTTTGTGGAATTTGATATTGTAAGGCAATGGTTCCTTCGAGGAAATAAATATGCCTGACATCGTACTCCAATGAGAAAGCACTTATGCGCTTTGGTGTCACAATGGTATCGGCATAATAGCTATAAATTCTCCTGTTCATGGTCGTATGACCATACAAAACGCCGGCATTTATACTCCAGCGGGAGGAAATACTCGCTTTGTAATTCAGTCCCAAAAAACCTGCCCTTTTGAGCAGCTTGTCGGGATTATTGTCTTTGCTTAGGGCTAATCCTCCTGTCACCCCTATGTGCTTTGTCCATTTTTTTTCGCCTGGATATGACACCACTGGTGACATCGGAAGGCTGTATCTATTCTCTGATACCAATAGGAAAGATTGGCTGCCGAGAACAGAAAGTGCCTTGACAGTACGCCCCGATATTATTGAATTATCATCCGGGTTATGCGAATTACTGCTTTCAGTTTCTATGGAAGTACTAGGATTTGTATTATTGACCACTTGTATTGCATCCTTTGATTCTGCCCTGAGCTTTTTTTCTTTGATTGCTGCTGTTGAATGCTCTTCTTTTTCAATTTCTTTTCCTTGTGTTAAAGGCGATTTTTCTTCTACAGCCAAAAATGTTTGTTGATTGCTCTTTATGGCGTGGTCACGACGGGTAGGAATCACTTCTCCATTATCGGAACTTTCAATCGGGATGTTATCAACAGGAGGTAGCAAGGAAACAAATGTCAATATCACCAGTGCAGGTAATAAGGCATAGATGAAGGACGCTGTTTTTCCCCATACAAGTCCTATGGGTGAATCTTGCGTGTCGAGCAAAGCCTCCATTTTCTCCCACATTTGTTCCTGAAAATCAAATTCGTGTTCTTCGAGTTTTTTTCTGATAGTGTCCAGACTTTTATCTTTATTATTTGGCATAGATTCAATTTTTTTCTTGTTCAATGATCAATTGTTGTAGTTCCTTTTTTGCTTTTGCAAAATACCATTTGGAGGTATTGGGGCTAAAATTGAGTATTTTCGCTATCTCTTTGTGTTTGAAACCGTCAATGGCATACATCGAAAAGACGGCACGTGTCGTTGGAGATAAGGCTGATAGTAACTCATAGATTTCATCCGCGCTCATTTGCTCTATAGTATGGTTAGGAAGCGTAATATTAGCTGCATATTCCAAAGGGGCAGTATCTTTGAACTTGGCGTATTTTCGCAAGTAGTCAATGCTGGTGTAGATAACTATTTTGTTAATCCATGCGCCAAAAGAGCCCGCCGTTTGGAATGTTTTGATAGAACCAAAAATTTTTAGAAAAGCATTGTTCAAGACTTCTTGCGCCTCCTCTCTATTCCTCGTATAGCGAAGTGCCGTGCCAAAAAGTTGGCTGTAGAATCGCATATACAGGTGTTTTTGTGCCATTCTGTTTTCCAGAATACATCCCTGAATGAGGTCGGAAAGCGGGCTATATGCGCCATACTCTGCCTCGTTTTTTCTTTTCGTTTCTATTTTACTTTGTTGCATTGTTAGTTCCAAGGTACATAATTTTTGATGGTAATTATCCTTTAGCTATTCCCCATTTTTCGATTTATGCTATGAGGTGGTAAGTAGTTACTTTTAATGTTATTGAGCACCATGATGGAGAAATACTCTTTAATTTCCCTCATATTTATATTGTCGGAAGAAATGAATAAATAGTTGGTATTAGGTGTTAAAATTTACAGATAACGACCGTTTACCCGTAAAAATCGACCGTTTTCTCGTGAAATTTTATGAAATTATGATTTTTTTTAATGTCATTCCTTTGATTATTGATATATTTCCCGTACATTTGCCAGAACTTTGAGAGGAGAAAAAGGAAGACAACCCCACCGTCATCGTTTTTCTTTTATTTACACATTTTTTATCTACTACCAAAGATTCTTCTTTAGTTTGTTATCTTTGCCCTCCCGTTTTTTGTTTGGAGGACAGGTGTTTTGTCGTTCCCACATAATGATAAGATTAAAAATAAAGAAGAATGAAATTTGATGAATTATTAGCAGTTAGTGGTCTGCCCGGTTTGTATACCATGGTTGCCAATAAGAGCAATGGATTGATTATTGAGGAGCTGAAAACGAAAAAAAGGCGTTTTGCTTCTTCTCGGAAACATCAGTTCTCTCCCTTGGCTTCGATTGGTATTTACACGGATGATGGTGACACAATTGAATTGAAAAAGGTATTCAGAAATATGAATGACCAGTACGAGGATACTCCTCCTCCTGCTGTCAATGCCAAGGACGATGATTTGCGCGAATACTTTGAGGATGTTTTACCCACCTATGATAAAGACCGCGTGAAAGTAAGTGATATTAAGAAAGCCATTAAATGGTTTTTGTTTCTTCGTGAAAATGCAAGTGGTCTCTTTCAGGAGGATGACAAAGCTGATGAGATGGATACTTCAGAATAATATTCCACATAATAATCATAGTAGTGATTTGTGTGGAGTGATAAACAGAACAGATAGATTGTCTTATTTTTTTGAGTAAAGCAGTGGGTGAATGAGTAGATTACCCCTTTACGAAAAGAAAAAATAAAATTTGGCACGAATGCACTATTATGAGAGCTACAGATGAACCCAATAAAAAGGCAGAATTTATTCCTCCCGGTTTTTCAATTTCCGACTGGAATAGTATTGCTCGCTTCTACGATGAATTGGCCGAACGCGATATCTCCTCCTTGAGCGATTTAGAACAGTGGATTTACGATAGGAATGAATTGGAGGCGTATATCGGAGAGGACTTCTCATGGAGGTATATCAGCATTACTTGTGATAGCAGCGATGAGGCGTCTTTGGCTGCTTACCAGTATGCCTTGAAGGAGCTATTGCCTCACGTGTCTTCGTATGAGCACCTGCTAAATGAAAAATTGGTTAATAATCAATTCTTCGAACAGTTGCCATCTGAACAATTTGGCATTTATTGTCGAAGTGTGAAAAATGCTGTGGAAATCTTTAACGAAAAAAATATTCCCCTAACAACTGAAGTCCAACTAAAAGCAAAAGAGCATGGACGCATCTTCTCGGAAATGACCATTGGTGTGAAGGGTATGCAGATGACCTTGCAAAAGGCTGGAACGCTTTTGGAAGAGAATGACAGAGACAGTCGAAAAAAGATTTACAAAAAAATAAATGAACGGATACTTCAGGATACAGGCAGCTTAGAGCGGCTCTTTGATGGTTTATTGGCAAAACGCCATCAGGTGGCTTTGAATGCAAATTTTGATAATTTTAGGGATTATCGCTTCAAAGCGCTCGGTCGTTTTGATTATTCTGTTTCCGATTGCTTTGATTTCTATGATGCAATTTATCACGAGATTTTGCCCATTCTCGACGAACTAAACCACTACCGCAAAGAAAAATTGAATGTTGAGACGCTGAAGCCTTGGGATTTGCACGTAGATGTTGACGGACGAAGTCCCTTACGTCCGTTTGAAAGCATGGACGAACTTTTGGAAAAATCCATCGCTTGCGTTTCCAGGTTGGATGATTCCTTCGGGGAATACCTGCGTGAGTTAAAGCGGCTGAATCATCTTGATTTGGAATCTAGAAAAGGTAAGCGTCCCGGGGGATATAATATGCCCTTGCCAAGAACAGGAGCTCCCTTTATTTTTATGAATGCAACCAACTCCCTCAATGACATGAGGACTTTTTTGCATGAGAGCGGACATGCGTTTCATTCGTTTTTGACCAACGATTACAAATTGAATACATCCAAAAGAGTACCCTCCGAAGTTGCAGAACTCGCAGCCATGACAATGGAGTTGTTGACGATGGATCATTGGGATGTTTTCTTTGATAATGAGGATGATTTGCGGAGAGCAAAAATCAATCAGTTGGAGACCTCCCTCAAAGTATTGCCTTGGGTGGCAACTATTGATAAATTTCAACATTGGCTATACGTCAACCCGACACATAGCCCTGAAGAGCGCAAAAATACTTGGATGGCTATCTTGAAGGAGTTTAGTTCTAAGGAGATTGATACAGAAGGCTTGGAGCGCTATTCCGAATTCATCTGGCACAAGCAGTTGCATATCTTTGAAGTGCCTTTTTATTATATTGAGTATGGCATGGCTCAGTTGGGGGCTATCGCTATCTGGAAGCAGTACAGAGAGAATCCGCAAAAGACTATCCAAAACTACATTAGTGCCCTCAAGTTGGGTTATACAAGACCCATCGGGGAGATTTACGAAGCAGCGGGCATCGCCTTTGATTTTTCAAGAGCTTATGTCGCAGAACTAGGAGATTTTATAAAAAAGGAACTCAAGACATTATTATAGTTTGTTTCAAGCATTGCCGCTCACTTGATGATTAGTTGAGGTTTGGCAAGACGTAACAAGCATTTCACCCTTACACGGAAAAAGTAGGGATTTTGGCTATTAGCAGATGAGGCTACTTGAATGACTCTATGTGAAAGATTCCAGTTGTATCCATTTTCCCTCTTTTTCTTTTTTCCGCTCATACTTTTGAAACACTATTTTGAATTTCCCGCTCATTTCCTCACCTTTGGGTTTTAATTCAAAAAATTTATGTACCACGGGAAAAAAGTAATTGCCGTCCTTCCGGCCTATAACGCTTCAAAAACATTGGAAAAAACCTACAAGGAAATCCCCTTCGATATCGTCGATGAGGTTATCCTTTGTGATGATGCCAGTACCGATGCTACAACGGCATTAGCCAAGGAGATTGGTATAAAACACGTTATTACTCACCAGAATAACAAGGGGTACGGTGGCAACCAGAAATCACTATACAACAAAGCATTAGCACTCGGTGGTGATATCATCATCATGTTGCATCCTGATTATCAATACACACCTAAGCTAATTCCCTCCATGGTTAATATTATCGGTGATGATTTATACCCCGTTGTTTTAGGCTCTCGAATACTGGGAAAAGGAGCTCTGAAAGGTGGAATGCCACTGTACAAATACATTGCAAATCGTTTCTTAACCCTTTTTCAAAATATATTAATTAATTACAAGTTATCGGAGTACCACACCGGATACAGGGCGTTTAGTCGGGAAGTATTGGAGACCATCAACTTTAATGCCAATTCAGATGATTTTGTCTTTGACAATGAGATGCTTTCTCAGATTATTTACGCTGGCTTTGATATTGGCGAAGTGACTTGCCCCACCAAGTATTTTGAAGAAGCTTCCTCTATCAACTTTAAGCGAAGTGCTAAATACGGTTTGGGAGTTTTGCGGGTCTCTATCAGTCACCGACTACAGAAATGGGGGTTGGTTTCCTTCCGCATTTACAAAAGTAAAAATGCCCCTGATGATTGAAGCATCTGATATCAAAGCCTTCCTGGATGAGAAAGTGGATTTAATCAATCGTGCAGATAGCTATATTCCTCACGACCCCATTAGTGTTCCTCATCGGTTCACCCGATTGCAGGATATTGAATTGATGGGATTTTGGGTGGCAATGTTGGCTTGGGGAAATCGAAAATCCATTATTAGGAGCGGGAACAAATTAATTACATTAATGGACGGTGCTCCTTATGATTTTATTATCAATCACCAAGAACGCGATAGACTTAGGTTTAACGATTTTAAGCATCGTACTTTTCAATATATAGATACCCTTTATTTCCTTGAGTTTTTTCAATGGTTTTACCGTAATAATAGTTCACTCGAAGAGGCTTTTTTGCCTTTTATTAAGGAGACTGATTTACACGTCGGTAACGGATTGGTTGGCTTTCATCGCTTGTTTTTCTCCTTGCCAAATGCGCCCGAGCGAACGCGCAAACACATTGCAACTCCAGAACGAAAGTCAGCTTGCAAACGCCTGAATATGTTCTTGCGATGGATGGTTCGCCGAGATGATCGGGGAGTGGATTTCGGACTATGGCAAAAAATCAAACCGAGCCAATTATTAATCCCACTAGACGTACACGTCGATAGAGTGAGTAAATCCCTCGGACTGCTTCATAGAAAACAGACCGACTGGAAGGCTGTCCTGGAACTGACAGCAACACTCCGCCAATTTGATGAGGTAGACCCCGTAAAATACGATTATGCACTGTTCGGAATGGGTGTAGGATTGTGATGAAACTTACTCCTCGTCAAAACTCAACTCTTCGATTAGGTATCTATTCCCGTGCTTTTTTAGGTAAATATAGACCCGATAGCTGTTATTTTTCGTGTCGAGATTGCCAATGCAGTAATGAGAATCCTGCCCCCTTGAAGTCCCTTTGTGGATTTCAGTAAAATTACTTGGCGGATTTTTTGCAAAAAAATCATTTAATACTTTAATCGCCTGACTCTTGGAATAGGTCTTCTCATCATCGAATATCGAAATGTCAACAGTGTTGTTTAGGTAGGCACTCAACTCTTTAGTATCCCCATTCCTGATGGCTTGGATAATTGCATCTAAATTTATATCCAGAGATACAAGGGAAAAGGGAATGATTAATGCAATGATGTACGATTTCATGGTCATTTTTTTATGTGTATTGCGTTTTGACGTAAAAGAATAGTAAGAGTAACAATTTAAAGCGCATTATCACCGAATGAGAGAGATTTGTAAACATTGCTAATCTATAAACGGTTAGAAAAGAAAAATTATTTCCTCAGCGTGGCACTTCCCGAAAAATACATTACCTTAGCCTCATGTAAATAAAAAACTCAAGTTTATCTTTAACTTCAAAACGTATGTTACGTATCGGCTACGATGCAAAAAGACTTTTTAATAATTTCACCGGATTGGGGAACTACAGCCGTACGCTGGTAAAGGATATGGCAACTTACTTCCCCGACGAAGCATATTTTCTATTTACACCCAAAATAACAAACAATAGCGAAACCAGCTACTTTCTCAATAGCCCCATGTTTGAAATAAAGCACTATAAGGGATGGTTTAAAGCCTGGTGGCGAACAAGAGGGATGGCAAAGGATATTCTGAATCTCGACATCGACCTATACCACGGCTTAAGTCATGAAATACCGCGCGGATTGAAGCACAAAGGGGTCAAGTCAGTCGTGACCATACACGATTTGGTATTCAAGTATTACCCTGAGCAATACTCACCCATCGACCGGATTATTTATGATGAAAAGTTCGCACATGCCTGCGAAAACGCCGACAAAATTATCGCGATTAGTGAAAGCACAAAAAAGGATATTATCAAATTTTACAATACACCGGAAGAAAAAATATCCGTCATTTATCAATCCTGTGGGCGTCATTTTTTTCAGGAAAAATCCGATGAAATAAAGGAAACCACTAGAAAAAAATACAATATCCCCAACCAATATTATCTGTATGTCGGTTCTATCATCGAGCGAAAGAATCTCTTGGGGATTGTTCGTGCAATGGCGCAAATTGACAAAAAAAAATTATTGCCCCTCGTCGTTATTGGAGATGGGAAAGCCTACAAAAAAAGGGTCGTCGAATTTGCCACACGACACAGGCTAATGGATTATGTGTTATTTAGAAAGATAGCTTACGAGGATTTGCCCGCAGTGTATCAAAGTGCACACCTTTTTATATACCCTTCCTTTTATGAAGGTTTTGGTATTCCCGTGCTGGAAGCTTTATTAAGCGAAACCCCGGTGATTACCTCCAACGTCTCCTCTCTGCCCGAGGTTGCAGGTCCCGATTCCTATTTGGTGGCACCCGACGACATCAATGGGTTAAGTCGTGCGATAGTGGAAGTCTCTTCCGATGAATCCCTCAGGGCAACCATGCGAAGTAAAGGATTAAAGTATGCCGAAAAATTTAAAGGAGACAAACTCGCCGCTCAGCATCTTTTGACCTATAAATCCATATTGGGCATCCCGTGATTTTTTGATAGATGCATTCTCACAAAAGTTTGTAAAATATTTTATGTAACCTATTTTACCTTTTTACGTACAAGAAAGTTAGATTCATCAATTAGGAATGAGAAAAAATGTCTAATTTTTACTTTTTTTCTTACATTTCCTTTATATTGCACCGTAAAGTATTCGCAACTTCAATTGTGACTTCTACCTAAAGAATACTTTTTACCCTATTTCCCATGTACCCTTTCGGGGTGCAAACTCGTGGTTTTGCGAGATTTTGCATGAAACACTGTCACACACAAATTTACATTTTATAGAGTCTCCCTATTCATTTTTGACAATCGGTCATGGTTGTCCTCTGTTCTGCATGAAGCAAATTCACATTTTTATTTTTGAATAATTCATGTCTCAAATGGTTGATGATACAACTATTTGGAGCATGGAGCTTTGGAACACTTGTTCGCTCTTGGGCTGATTTTCATCAGGCTCGGGTTCCATTGTTATTGATTTGATAGTAATTTGATCGAGCATTGTCGAGGCTCCGGTCTCGTCATATTTATATTATAACAACAAACATTCATTTGGTATGAAAGAAGTTCTACAAATCCGATTGCAAGCAGTATTTAATAAGTCCTACAAAGGTGTTTTTTTGCTTTTACTCTTGCTCACATCCTTTTCTTTTAAAGGTGTTTCACAAATTTCAGTTTCCTTTTCGGTCGTCGAACCCACTTGCCATGGAATGCCGGATGGAGTGGTTACAGCAACCGCAAGTAATGGCGTATATCCTTATACTTATGTGTGGAGTACAGGAGCTTCGGGGGCAATTTTGTCGGGTGTTGCAGGTGGTACCTACAGCGTGACAGTAACGGACGCAGCCAATAATACCATCTCTGAAAATGTTGTTCTTAATGAACCTCCTCTCGTTACTTTTAGTTTTGATTACAACGCCTGTCAGGTTCCATTCGATTTAAATGTTTTACCAAATGGAGGTGTTCCTCCCTATACTTTCCATTGGTCAAACGGTGCTTACACCCAGTCTATTTCCAATCTTCCAGCGGGAACGTATTGTGTTACAGTTGTTGATAGCCATAATTGTGGCAAGACGGGGTGCGTCACTTTAAATGGCACTCCTCTTTCAATTAGTGCTAGTGCTTCCCCCGTCAATTGTTATGGTGGGTCGGATGGTTCCGTCTCGGCCTCTGCCAGCGGAGGGACACCACCTTATGCTTATATTTGGTCCAACGGAGGGACGGCACCCACATTAAACAGCGTTCCTGCCGGCAACTATTCTGTTACGGTCACGGATACCAATGGATGTAGTGCTATCGCAACAACCACCGTTACAGAGCCAATGAACCTATCTCTTCAATTGAGCAGCCAGAATGTAATGTGCAATGGAGACAATAATGGAACAGCCTCGGCAGGTGTGTCAGGTGGTACTCCTCCCTATTCCTATCTCTGGTCAAATGGTGCAACTACCTCGTTTATATCAGGACTTCCTCCGGGAATTTACACCGTAACGGTCACAGATGCACACGCATGTACTATCTCGGGGTCAGTTAGTATTACCGAGCCAAGTGGACTGTTTTTGCAGACAAGCACTCAGGACGTAACCTGTTATGGTTATAACAATGGCAACGCCACCGTTAGCGTAACAGGAGGTATGCCTCCTTATGTATATGCCTGGTCTAATGGCGCCAATACCCAAACTGTGACCGGACTTAGTGCAGGTAGCTATGGTGTTACAGTTACCGACTCAAATGGATGTTTAGCTTCAACGAATATATCAATAACTCAACCCGCTTCTGCCCTAAGTATCCAGTTGAATCACACAAATAATTCCTGTTATATTTCCAACGACGGAACAGCTTCGGTCACGGCAAGCGGTGGAACACCGGCATATTCTTATCTTTGGTCGACGGGTGGTACATCAACTTCAATAAGTAACCTAAGTGCTGGAACATACTTTGTTACAGTAACCGATACCCATGGCTGTTACGAAATTGGATCAGTGACTATCACACAACCCGCAAGTTTACAAGTTCAGATTTCGGGAAGTGATGTTAGTTGTTATAATGGAAATGACGGAAGTGCCTCGGTGACGGTAAATGGTGGTACCCCTGCCTACACTTATGCTTGGTCAAATGGCGCTTCTACGTCCACGGTAAGTGGGCTTATTGCAGGCACTTATACCGTGACGGTAACAGATAGCAACGGTTGCACCAGTCAGGCTTCTATAACGATAAATCAACCAACTCCTCTGAGTTTACAAAACACAAAGCAAGATGTTACCTGCTATGGAGCCAGCGATGGCTCTGCAACGGTCATGCCTTCCGGTGGAACGGCACCTTATTCTTATAGTTGGTCAAACGGAGCAGCGACAATGACCATCTCCAATCTTCCTGCTGGCACTTACACGGTTACTGTAACAGATAGTAATGGTTGTGTAGAAACGCTAACTGTTGTAATCAATCAGCCTGCTTCAGGTCTGCAATTGCAGACAAGTAGTCAGGATGTTTCATGTTATAATGCAAATGATGGTTCTGCTTCTGTAACCGTATCGGGCGGAACACCGGCATACACTTATGTTTGGTCAAATGGTGCCACCACTGCCTCTATTAGTGGATTATCTCCGGGTATTTATTCCGTCATCGTTACTGATGCTAATGGATGTACTGCGCAAGCTTCTGTTACTATCACTCAACCTTCCTCCCTATCTCTACAAAGCAGCAGCACGGATGTAACGTGTAATGGTTACAGCGATGGAACAGCAAGCGTAAGCGCAACCGGCGGCACACCGGGCTACACTTATAGCTGGAGCAATGGCGCAACAACTTCTTCCATATCAGGATTAAGCGCCGGCACTTATACCGTAGTCGTCACCGACAGCCACGGCTGTACAGAACAAACAAGCGTGACCATCAACCAACCAACACCAATCGTATTGCAACCAAGCAGCACAGATGTAACGTGTAATGGTTACAGCGACGGCACAGCGAGTGTTTCTGCATCAGGAGGAACACCGGGCTACACTTATAGCTGGAGCAATGGAGCAACCACTTCTTCCATATCAGGATTAAGCGCCGGCACTTACACAGTAGTTGTCACCGACAGCCACGGCTGTACAGCGCAAACAAGCGTGACCATCAACCAGCCAACACCAATCGTACTGCAACCAAGCAGCACGGATGTAACGTGTAATGGTTATAGTGATGGTACAGCGAGCGTAAGCGCAACAGGCGGCACACCGGGCTACACTTATAGCTGGAGCAATGGCGCAACGACTTCATCCATCAGTGGACTAAGTGCCGGCACCTACACCGTAGTCGTAACAGACTCACACGGCTGTACAGCGCAAACGAGTGTGACCATCAACCAACCTACACCAATCGTACTGCAACCAAGCAGCACGGATGTAACGTGTAATGGTTATAGCGATGGAACAGCAAGTGTAAGCGCAACAGGTGGTACACCGGGCTACACCTATAGCTGGAGCAACGGAGCAACGACTTCATCCATCACAGGATTGACAGCCGGTACCTACACTGTAGTTGTTACCGACAGCCACGGCTGTACAGAGTTGACAAGCGTGACTATCGGGCAACCAACTCAAATTGTATTACAAACCACTAGGAACGATGTGACATGTAACGGCTATAATGATGGTTCAGCCAGTGTGATTGCAACCGGCGGCACACCGGGCTACACTTATAGTTGGAGCAATGGAGCAACAACTTCATCCATCAGCGGACTAAGTGCCAGCACCTACACCGTAGTCGTAACAGACTCACACGGCTGTACAGCGCAAACGAGTGTGACCATCAACCAACCTACACCAATCGTACTGCAACCAAGCAGCACGGATGTAACGTGTAATGGATACAGCGATGG
>JALVDO010000085.1 GCA_027008975.1 Saprospiraceae bacterium
TGATTAATCTCGGTGGGGGCGTTATCGGTGATATGGGTGGTTTTTGTGCTTCGACCTATAAGCGTGGCATTGATTTTTTGCAAATTCCCACGACGCTACTCTCGCAGGTCGATGCTTCCATTGGAGGAAAGCTGGGTATTGATTTTCAGGAAGTGAAAAATAGTATTGGCTTGTTCAAAAACCCCAAAACGGTACTGGTTGATACTGAATTTTTGCAGACCCTCCCTACGCGAGAGATACGCAGCGGGTTGGCAGAACTGCTCAAACACGGACTTATCGCCGATGCAGAAGCATGGGGTTCTCTGATACGGATTCAGGATGTGAAGCATGTGGATTGGATGCCCTACGTTTATGAATCACTTCTCGTTAAGCAGAAAATCGTCACCGCCGATCCCTTTGAGCAGGGGCTGAGGAAGAGCCTTAACTTTGGGCACACCATTGGGCATGCCATCGAAAGTCAGGCATTGCGGGGAGATAATCCGTTTTTGCATGGAGAAGCGGTTGCCATTGGGATGGTGATAGAGGCGTACCTTTCCTATAGAATGCTAGGACTGGATAAGGGGAGCGTTCGAGAGATTTCAGATTATATTACGAAAATTTATGGTTTCCATCCAATATCCGAGGAGGATTACGACGTTTTGATTGGGTGGATGCGCCAAGATAAAAAAAATGATGAGCGGGGGATTAATTTCAGCCTGCTGCCAGAAATCGGAGCCGTAAAAGTCAATCAAATTTGTGATATAGCTACCATCCGGGATGGATTTCGGTTTTATAATGAAGAATGTGCTATCTAAATCTTGGTTGAGAATAATTCTATGCGTAGCTTTACGGTCTAATTTCGGAATTAACAAAAATGATTTTAAAAGAATATAAAGACAAAGTTTTTTCCTATTTGTTTTCGGATCAAAATCCAAGACTGAACAAGTGGGCTAAGTGGATGTGGCTGCTCGTCTTCGCCGGTGTTTTGGGGATGATATTGCTTTTTGTTGTGCTATCTCATTCGGACTTGCCCTCCGTGGAAGAGCTTGAGAATCCGAGAAGTGAGGAAGCCACACAGGTGTTTGCTGATAACGGAGAGGTATTGGGGCGTTTTTATACCGAAAACCGAGTTCCCATCACTTTTGAGGAGTTGTCCCCCAATGTTGTCAAAGCCCTGATTTCGACCGAGGATGAGCGATATTACCGCCATACGGGTATTGATTTTAGAGGCTTGGCACGCGCTATTGCTTTCATGGGACGTAAGGGAGGTGCCAGCACCATTACACAGCAATTGGCGAGGTTATTATTTACCGGAAGGCGATCACGTAGCCTCCCCAAAGCGGTTGTTCAGAAGCTAAAAGAATGGATTATAGCCACTCGTTTGGAGCGCGAATTCACCAAGGAGGAGATTATCGCTTTGTACCTCAATAAATTCAACTTTATCAATGGTGCTTTTGGGATTAAAGCTGCCTCGGAGATATACTTTGGGAAGCCACAAGAAAATCTGAAAGTGGAGGAAGCCGCCATGCTTGTGGGAATGCTCCAAAATCCCAACCTGTACAACCCGCTTCGCCGCCCCGAAAAGGTGATTAAACGCCGTGCAATCGTATTGGGGCAAATGAAAAAAAACAAGTATATCACTCAGGCGGAGTTTGATTCACTAAAAGTACTTCCTTTGGGCGTTAACTATTCCCGCCAGAGCCATATTGACGGGTTAGCACCTTACTTCCGGGCAGAACTCGCCAAGGAGGTCAAAAATATTCTGGGGCAAAAGGAGTATCTGAAATCGGATGGCACAAAATACAATATCTATAAGGATGGTTTGAGAATATATACGACCATAGATTCTAAGATGCAGAAAATTGCAGAAGAGGAGATGGTAAAACACATGGCGAAAGTGCAAAAAGCTTTTTGGAAGACCTGGCGAAAACTGGACCCATGGACTTATAAAACGGATTCCGAACACGAGATTAGCCCCAAGCGGAGAAAGGAAGGCTTTACGCAATTGGTTCGCAATACGGACAGATATCAGGCTATACGTAAAAAATACCTTACAGATATTATCAATCAGTTGGGAGCTGTAACGGATATGACTTTTCACAATGATGACCGGGAAATCGATCGCATTGTTCAGGAAGGTGAAAAAAAGGGTGTTATCTCTGACCTTTTGAGTAGAGGGTTGATTAGTAAAGAATTGGCTGCAGCTTACCGCAAGGTATTGAAAAGCGACTTATTTCCAACTTTGAAAACAAAATGGGAGGAATTGCAACAGCACGTCGATGAGGTGTTTAATACGCCGGTAGAAATGAAGGTCTTTGCCTATAACGATAAGATGGAGACGGATACGATTCTGAGCCCCTATGATTCTATCCGGTATCACCGAATGTTTTTGCAAATTGGCTCGATGGGGGTTGACCCTAAGACGGGGGATGTGAAATTCTGGATTGGCGGTATCAATCACAAATATTTTCAATTCGATCACGTTCGCATCAATCGGCAGGTGGGGTCTACTTTTAAGCCCTTTGTCTATGCGACTGCTATTGCGCAGCAAGGGTTTTCACCTTGTTTTCAGGTCTATGACGTTCCGATTACCATCAAGCCCGGCGAGGGTAAGTTTTACCTTAACGAGCCTTGGACTCCAGCCAATTCTCACGGGGAATATACGGGGAATCTCTACACTCTAAAGGAAGCGTTGAGGAAGTCTAAGAATACGGTTTCGGTCTATTTGATGAAGCAATTGGGTAGTGCAGAGCCCGTCAGAGATATGGTCGATTTGATGGGGATTAGCAAGACTGAACGTTACCCTAATGGACGGTATCGCGTTCCTAAAGCTCCTTCGATTTGCCTTGGGGCGACTGACCTCTCCGTAATAGAGATGACGGGGGCGTACACGACTTTTGCCAATAATGGGATTTACAATAAACCGACTTTTATAAAGCGAATCGAAGATAAAAACGGGAATATCATCTACACTTCCTCACGTGTAGAACGAAGAGCCATCGAAGAAAAGGCAAACTATGTCATGGTAGAGATGTTGCGGTATGCAGGTGGTCTGGGTGCGCAATTCAAAAGTGATGTCGGTGGCAAAACGGGGACGACTAACGATTATGTGGATGGGTGGTTTATGGGCATTACGCCCAATGTTGTCGTCGGCACCTGGGTAGGAGGAGAGGATAAATGGATTCGCTTTAGGTCGATTGGTTACGGGCAAGGCGCCTATATGGCGAAGCCTTTCTTTAAACGTTTTTTAAAGAGAATGGAAAAAGAGGAGGATTTCCCTTGGAAAACTCGCTTTTACAAACCACCGGGAGATTTGGGTATCGAGTTGGATTGTGATACTTATGATGATGACAAACTCGTACCGCTCGATGATAATGATCAGTTTGAGGACGAGAGTACATTCGATAATGATATCTTTGGTGACGAAACGGAAAATTTAGACGTCAATAATGAATAAGAATAAAAAACCTGTCTATAAGTTGGTTTTATTCCTAACGGTAGGCATCTTCTTTTGGTGGATGACTGCCTGTATTCCCTATCAGGAGGAAAAAATAACAGAAGTAAAGTTAGACTTTAGAGATTCTTTAGCCAGGAAGATTTTTGATTTTCAGGACAAGGGACTGACTGATAGTCTGATGACTTATTTTTATGACCCCAATCCCACTTATCGCTATTTGTCCGCTCGTGCTTTTGGTGCTGTTCAGGATAAAAATGCTTTGAGTAATCTCGGTGTATTACTTCGGGATGAGGTAGATGAGGTAAGAGCTGCAGCCGCTTTTGCAATCGGGCAAATAGGTGATCCTCAATCGACAAAAACACTTGTTGACGCTTTTGAAAATCAGGATACAGCGGGTGTTTATGCTGGAGCAAATAGTGCTATTCTGGAAGCTGTTGGCAAATGTGGGGATAAGGATGATTTGTCCAATTTAGCTTCCATCTCTACCTATCGGGTTGCCGATACACTATTGTTGAACGGTCAAGCTTGGGGGATTTACCGAATGGCTACGCGGGGCATTACCCTTCCAATAGGAACAAAGAAGATGCTTGAATTTGTTCAGAACAAAGAGATTCCCCGTAGTACCAGATTGATAGCGGCGAATTATTTGTACCGGGCGAGGAATATCCGTATTGACAGCCTCTCCGCTATTGCATTAGCTGCAGTTTTTAATAACGAAAAGGATTCCGATATTAAAATTGGATTAGCAATTGGGTTGGGAAAAGCAAAAACACCGGAGGCAGAAAATGCGCTTCTTAGTTCTTTGAATAACACCACAGATTACCGGGTTAAGTGTAATATTATCCGGGCACTGGGAAATTTTTCGTACCTTGACACACAGGCAGCTATACAACAACAGCTGGCAAGTCCGAATATCCATGTTGCCACTCAGGCAGCTCAATATTTTGTGGATTACGGACAGCCGCAGGATGCGGGCTTGTATTGGCGACTGGCGAAAAGTCCCTATCCGTGGCAAGTGCAACTTCGGCTTTACCGGGCAGCTAATCGCCATTTGCCCGTCTACCTTATCGACGAGCGAAATGAGATTAATGCCGAACTGCGTTTTCGATATATCAATAGCACGAATCCCTATGAAAAGGTCGCTATCTTGAAAGCGTTGGGGGAATTTATCTGGAATTATCGCTACATTCATCGCGAAGCCACCAAAGATGGTTCCTATTTAGTGAAGACTAGTGGCGTTGAGATTTTGGATGGAATTTGTAGGCATGAGGACTTTGATAGAATTTTTGGTGGGAATAAAAATTACATACTTAGAGCAATAGCCAATATGTATAAAGAAGATATTAAGACGAAAGACCCCGGCTTGGTCTATTCTGCCGCTGCTGCTATTCAAAACGAGAAATTTAAAAATATTTACGGTGATAGTGTCATAGTCTTTAAGAAAGTGCTAAAAGAACTTGCGCTTCCTCAAGCCATCGAATCCTATAATGAACTTCAAAAGGCGATTGATTTTTTGCAGGATACGACCTCTTTGCCACGAAAGCCTGAGTATAACCACCCGATTGACTGGGTCTATATCGATATTGCCGGATCTTCACCAATGGCTGTTATTCAAACCACAAAAGGTGATATTACCCTTCGGTTATTACCCAACGAGGCGCCTGGCT